>CAZDFL010000041.1:0-11731 GCA_964504835.1 uncultured Zetaproteobacteria bacterium | reverse complement strand
AAGCGTATAGTGTCATCAAAGGACTGGCAGATCATGAAACAGAGAATTATTGAACACTGGCTTCTAAAGCCTTCCCAATACGATCTGAAAAGCATCACGCGCTCCCAAATTCAGCAGGCTTGGGCACGCATACTTTTTTCGTTCGCCTGTGCGGCGTATTTAACACTCCATGCTGTTTTCTTTGCTGAATTCAAAGTGCATATCCTGCTCATTCTGAGCGCCTATCTGATCTATAATTCACTAACGCTTATCATGATTCAACGTGTTCCGTTATCAGCGTTTCGTTTGTTGTTCGCACCATTTTTTGACACCTTTGTCATTTGTTATGCCATGATGATTGATGGTGGCAACGCCAGTGGCATGTTTTATATCCTGTTTATTATCATCATCGGCAACAGCTTCCGCTTTGGCAATCCGCTGATGATTTATACGCAAGCTCTGAGCATTGCCGGCCTGGCCATCATTACAGCCTTTTTATCGATGCAGATGCAGGTTCCACCGGATAGCACGTTGTTGCTATGGCAATTTTCCGGTCTGCTGGCCATTCCTTTTTATGTCTATCTGATCAGGCGGAAATCAGAAGATTTGCTGCGTGTGGCTCACGAAAATCTGGAGCATACTGTTGAGGAGCGCACCCGGCAGTTGAGCCAGATCAATGACAGGTTGCATCATGAAATCGCTGAAAAGGCCGAGGCGATAGACAAGATGGAACAGGCTGAAATGAAATATCAGCATGCCCAGAAAATGGAAGCTATCGGCACGCTGGTTGGCGGAATCGCCCATGATTTCAATAATATGTTATCCGGTATCACCGCCAACCTGTTCCTTATTCAGCGCCAGATCAGCAATGCGGATGCCATTAAACGGCTTGAAAAAATTGGCGATTTAACCATGCATGCGGCAGAGATTATCAAGCAACTTATGACATTTGCCCGTAAGGATGATGTGCAACTCAAACGTTTTGATCTGTCCGTCTTTTTCAAAAAAGCGCTGGAACTGGCCTGTGTGTCGATTCCCGAACATATTGATTGCGATGTTATATTGCCCGAAGAAAAGCTGTTTGTCGAGGGGGATGCTACCCAGATTCAGCAGATTTTGATGAATCTGTTGAATAATGCCAGAGATGCACTCAAAGGTTGCGAGCATCCATCCATCCGGGTTTCGCTGCATCGATTCAGCGCTGATGAAGCGTTCCTGAAAAAGCATCATGAGGCGGAATCGGCAGAATATGCTGTATTTTCCGTTCAGGATAATGGCTCCGGCATCAGCCATGAAAAAATCGACAAAATATTCGAACCCTTTTATACAACCAAGGAAGCGGGTGCCGGAACCGGACTGGGCTTATCCATGATTTACGGAGCGGTGCAGGCGCATGGCGGCATCATTGATGTGCAGAGCCGGGTGGGTGACGGAACCGGGATTAGTATTTATTTGCCGCTGTCTGACCAGGATGCGTATGCTAAAAAATCTAATGACGACAGACGAGTTGTGAATGGGCATGGCGAGACGATCCTGCTGGTCGATGATGATGAACATTTGCTGGAGTCCAACAAGGCATTGCTGTTAACGCTTGGCTACCATGTTCATACAGCCAGTAACGGTATTGAGGCCATATCATGCTACAGATCGTTACAACATCAGATTGATCTGGTCATCATGGATATCGTTATGCCGCAACTTGGCGGCGTAGCTGCCGCTGAAAAGATCCGAAAACTCAACAGTAAAGCGAAAATCATCTTAATCACCGGCTACGACAAGGATAATGAACTGACATCCGAGCTAACAACGCAGTGGGATCAGGTATTGGAAAAACCTTTTGTCGTAGAAGAGCTTAGCAGGGTGATTCAGCAGCGCCTGCAAGGCTGAAATTTCAGGGCCAGTCATCCGCAGCTTTCAGAAAACGAACCCATGGTTCGGGCGGGCAGTGGTACTCGGCCAGTTGCAATTCCAGTACAGACAGATCGGCATCGGAGATATCACGACCTGCTTGTTGTCGATAGCAAATATTGCTGCGTAATGTGTCTGTATTGATATCCAGCCAGTAGAAATGCAACGGCACGTTGCATTCAGCCGCCAGTTCATGCGTTTGTCGGCGGGAATCCGGATGCAGGAAGGTGGCATCGAGAATGACTGAAAAGCCAGCCGAAAGTGCTGTGTGGGCGGCATTGAACATGGCCGTGTATGTGTGAACATGCATCTGTTTTCCGTATAGCTTTAGTTCAGGAAAATCATTGGCGATGCGTTTGCGGGTGGCATCGGTGCGGATGATTATGGCACGCTCTTTTCCACAGCCCAGCAGAGCCAAATGGCTTTTACCGCTGCCGGAAAGGCCGCCGATGGCAAATAGCCGGGGCGATGCGGTTTTGGTATAGCTTGATGCCAGATCAAAATAGCGCCGGGCTTCTTGCCACTGCGGTTGCTGCTGATCGGGCGGTAGTTCATCGGCCAGAATGCAGGCTACTTTACCGCGTACGCTGGCGCGATAGAACAGGTATAGCGGCAGCAGCGCCAGCGCGGCGTAATCGCCGCTGTGTTCCAGATAGCGGGAGAGGAAACGCATGCCCAGATCGGAACGCTCGTGCGCGTCACAATCCATGACCAGAAAGGCGACATCATTCATGGTATCGATAATTCGATATTCATCATTGAATTCGATACAGTCAAACAGGGTGGGTTTGCCATCAATCAGGGTGATGTTTCTGAAATGAAGGTCGCCATGACAATGACGGATATGGCGTTCGCGTTGGCGCTGTTGTAAAGCAGCCTGTTGCTCTCTCAAAGCCGAGTCTGAAAAAATGCGCAGCGTTTCCAGCACGTCCGGCGCAATGGCCGAGCTGCTATGCCGGGCTGCGATAGCCAGATTATCACCAATATGCTCGGCCAGCAGAGTGGCATGGTCGAAATTGCTATCGTCATTGATTTCCACTTGCGCGTGGAAACGGGTCACATCGCAGGCCAGATCATCCATCCATTGTGCGTCCAGTTCGCCGTGCACCAGTTTTTGATCCAGCAGGGCGGATTGCTCGAAGCGAACCATTTTCAGACAGTAATCGACAACATCTCCCGGCCCGCTCAGGCTGAATGCGCCCCTGAGTTGATAAACAGGCAACACATCAAGATACAGAGCTGGCGCGAATCTGCGGTTCAGCTTCAATTCCTGTTGGCAGAAATACTGACGTTTTGCCAGCGTGGAGAAATCCATAAAACCGAAATCCACCGGCTTTTTGAATTTATAGGCGAATGCGCCAGCCAGAAACACCCATGAAGCATGGGTTTGAATCATGTTCACCGTTTCGACCGGGTGCGGGTAGGTTTCAGGCCGGAAGAAGGCTTGAATATGCTCCGGCATCTGAAGTTGTTTCAAGGGTTAGAACCGTTCACCAAACAAAACAGGCTCCGGCAATGCCGGAGCCTGTGCGTTATCAGCTTGTGTGCGCATTAGCCGTGAGCAATGAACAGGCCCCGGTTGATATCGCCAATGCTGACCATGCCAACCAGTTTTCCGTCATCTTCCACAGGCAGGCGGCGCAGATTCCTCAAACCCATAAATGAGGCGGCTTTTAACACGGGCATTTCAGAATGCACCGTCGTGGGGTTGGGTGTCATTACTTCCTTGACCTTCATGCACATCACGGGTTTATAGTTTTCTTCCATTTCCTCAAAATCGCGTGCTGATTTGGCATCATGAATATATTCACCAAAATTAGGATAGAGCGGCAACATGGTGTCGCGTATGGTGATAATACCAATCAGTTTTGTGTCATCTTCGTCGTCCACCACAGGCAGCGCACCGCAGCGACGCATGACCATTTTTTGTGTAGCATCATGCAGGGTATCGCCTGCTTTACAGGTGATACTGCCATGTGACATTATTTCTGAAATTTTCATGATTCCTCCCAATACGATAAATCAGCAGATGGTGCAGCCGAATTCAGAGGCGCAGCATAGCACGGATTAAACGGCTTGTGCAGGTGCTTTATTCCCGATGTCGAGAAGATACGGAGCAGTTGACAGAAAATGATGAGACGGTATGGTTCCGCGCCTCAATATAAGGCGCAGCAACAAGCTGCCAGGAGCAATAAACGTGGCAAACCATGCATCATCACTGAAACGTGCACGACAGGACGAAAAGAAACGCACGCAGAACCGTATCCAGAAATCTACCATGCGTACCGAGATCAAAAAGGTATTGGTAGCTGTAGAAGCTGGCGACAAGGATACTGCTGCAAGCGCATTGAAATCGGCGACTTCATTGCTCGACCGCGCTGGCCGGAAACATCAGGTTCATCCCAGTCAGGCATCACGGCGCGTATCTCGCTTAAACGCGAAAGTGAAAGCTATTTCCTGAATTCTTCTGAATTCTGAAAAGCCCGTCCGGCCATTGGCTCGGCGGGCTTTTTTTTGGCATGAAAAAGGATGCAATACACTTATTTATATCCAGCCTGATGCCACAAACAGATCTGAGAGAACCAGAGACAGGCTTGGTCGTTAGCTGTTGAGGGGGGGCTTAAGCGCAACAGCAATATCTGCGGCTCAAACTGGCACAGTTTGCAGTGGTATATTTTATTACATACCTAGCCTAACTTATTGAAATAGCACGAGAAAATAGAAAAAGCTTTATTTTTCCGGTGGTGACGCTATACTGCGCCACCGTTTTGGCAGGCTGATGTAATACAGGTCTGCTTTTCTATTTGGAGGTTTTAATGGTTAAGTTATATTCCGATCCGCATTGTCCGAATTCGCATCGTACCCGGATCGTATTGTCTGAAAAGGAATTGCCGGTTGATACGGTTGAACTGGAAGCAGACAACCTCCCGGCTGATTTTCTCAAGATCAACCCGTATGGCAAACTGCCGACTGTGATTGATCGGGATATCGTCTTTTTCGAATCTGCCGTGGTCAATGAATATCTGGATGAGCGTTATCCGCATCCGCCGTTGAAACCGGGTTCTCCTGCCGAGCGCGCCCAGATGCGTCTGGCTGTGTTGCAACTGGAGCGTGAATTGTATCCGCTGTACGCTGAAACCCATAACAGTCGCAAGAAAAAAGATGCTGTTGCCAAAATCAAGAACTACCTGGGTTCGCTGGATACCTATCTGGGTCGTCAGGAATATTTTATTGGTGAGCAATACACCCTGGCCGATGTGACTCTGATGCCAATTCTGTGGCGTCTGGAATCCATTGGTGTGGATACTGCGCCGTGGAATAATCTGGAAGCGTATATGGATCGTTTGTTTGAACGTCCGGCCTTTGAGCGTTCATTGTCTGAATTCGAGCAGATGCTACGCGAATATTAATTAGTCAGCAGTCAGGGCGTGACGATTGTCACTTCCTGACCGCATGGCTTGTCTGCTAGCATACGCTCATACGCTTCGTATAATCCATGTCTGGGAGAAGCTTCATTGTTTGATGTTATTCAGCCGGGTGATGCTGATTGGGATCAGGTCACCAATTTTATCCATGACACCTATGCCCGCGCCTATGGTGCCAATGTCGATACTTTTATGCCGCAAATTATGCGGGTGAGCAATGCCGCCGGAGAATGCAGGGCCGTGATGGGTTTTCGTCTGGCCGGAGAAGGGCGATTGTTCCTTGAAGATTATCTGGATGAGCCGGTTGAAGATGTCATCTCGCGCTATCTCGGCAAACCGGTGAATCGATCCGAAATTATCGAAGTCGGAAATCTGGCCGAAGCTGAACCGGGCGATGCGCGCATGGCGCTGGTGGGCGGTACTGCCTATATGCGGTCATTGGGATGTCGCTGGCTGGTGTTCACAGGCGTGTCGCGCATGCGCAATGCATTTCGTCGCCTTGGTCTGGACATATGGGAATTGATGGCCGCAGATGAGAAAATGCTGTCGTCTGAAGAAGTCGCCAAGTGGGGCACCTATTATCAGGGTCATCCGGTGGTTTGTTTCGGCGATATCAAGCAGGGACATGATATTTTACAGGAGTTATGGGCCAGCCTGCGCGATACCTGGGCAGCGGCCGAAGAGGCCGGACTGAAAGAAGCCGCCTTGAAAAGCTGGAAAAACGATTGAGCCGGGTGTTTGCGGCGCTGGAGCGCTACGCGGCTGAACAGCCTGAACGCATTGCACTGGATTCCGGCGAAGATCAACTCACATATCAACAGTTGTTGGCGGCTGTCACCACCCTGTCGTGCGAACTCAGGCAATCGGGCGCAGCTGTATTGGCGCTGGCAGCCGATAATTCGCCGCACTGGGCGATGGCCGACCTGGCCTGTATGCAGGCCGGAATCGCCTTGATTCCCGTACCCCATTTCTTTTCACCGACCCAGATTGGCCATTTGCTCCAAAATGCTGGCGTTGATGCCATCATCACAGACAGGCCGGATTCGATTGCCATGCTGCTTGGTGGTTTGTCTATCCCACAGCAGTCGTCGAAAAAGCTATCGGAAGCGCTTGATCTGATTGCGATGACAACGCCCGATGTTGAACTGCCGGAAAACTGCGCAAAGATCACTTTCACATCCGGTTCCACTGGCGAGCCCAAAGGTGTCTGTTTAACTCAGGCCTGCATGGAAACTGTGGCGGCCTCGCTGGCTGAATCAATCGGCGCTTGTCGTGAAGATCGTCATTTATCATTGCTGCCCTATGCCACGTTATTGGAAAATATCGGCGGTTTGTATGCGCCATTGCTGTCAGGTGCGACGATTGTTGTACCGGGCATGGCCGGGGTTGGCATGAGCGGCGCAGCAGGGCTTGATATTGGGCAATTTATGACTGCCCTGCACCGTTCTGCTGCGACCACCTGCATTATGATTCCCCAGATGTTACATGCGCTGATTGCTGCCGTTGAGCAGGGCGTAGAACGCCCAACGTCTTTGCGTTATATCGCAGTTGGTGGCGCTTCTGTATCGCCGGTGCTGTTGGAACGGGCTGAAACGCTCGGTTTGCCGGTATTTGAGGGTTATGGTTTGTCAGAGGCCGCCAGTGTGGTGGCTGTGAATAGTAAACATGCTTGCAAACCGGGTAGCGTTGGTAAGCCGTTGCCGCATGTGGCGCTACAGTTTGCCGAGGATGACGAAATTCTGGTGCGCGGCGCTTTGTTTTCCGGTTATCTGGGCGATGCGCCGCATGGCGAGGGTGAATACTGGCCAACCGGTGATATCGGTTATCTCGATGATGATGGATTCCTGTTTCTCAGTGGCCGCAAGAAACATATTTTTATCACCGCATTTGGCCGCAATGTGTCGCCAGAATGGGTTGAAAGAGAGTTATCGATTGAGCCGGTTATCGCCCAATGCTGCGTGTTTGGGGAGGCCCGTCCGTTTAATGTTGCTGTCATTGTAGCTCGGCAAGGTGTCGATTCCGAACAGGTGAGGCAGGCCGTAGCAGCCGCCAATGCGCGTTTGCCGGATTATGCCGCTGTGTCCCGATGGATTGCGGCGGATGAAGCATTCAGCGTGAGCAATGGTTTATGGACAGGTACGGGCAGGCCAAGAAGAGAGCATATTTTCAAGGCTTATGCCGAAAAAATACATATATTATATCAGGAGAATGTCAATGGCATTTTATGATGAGTTGATTGCGGCGACGGAAGTTGAACGCAATGATTTATTGCGTATCCCGTTTATTCAGATGGGTGCGGCAGGCCAGTTATCACTGGAGAGTTATCAGGCTTTTCTGGGGCAGGCCTATCACCATGTAAAGCATACGGTGCCGTTATTGATGGCGACGGGCGGACGATTGCCGGAACGGCTGGAATGGCTGCGCGAAGCCATTGGTGAATATATTGAAGAAGAAATGGGTCATCAGGAATGGATTCTAAACGATATCGCGGCTTGTGGCGGTGATAAGGAAGCGGTGCGTGGCCAAACGCCGATGGCGGCGACTGAACTGATGGTGTCGTATGCTTACGATACGATTCAGCGCAATAATCCGGTTGGATTTTTTGGCATGGTTCTTGTGCTAGAGGGTACCAGTGTGGCATTGGCGACCAATGCGGCCAGTCAAATCGAGGGGGCTCTGGGCTTGCCGAAAGCGGCCTTTTCCTATCTAAGTTCGCATGGCTCGCTGGATGTCGGGCATGTCGATTTTTACGAGAGCCTGATGAATAAACTCGATGATGATGCGGACAAACAGGCTGTTGTCCACTGCGCTCAAATGTTTTATAAACTGTACGGCGATATTTTTCGCAGTTTGCCGTTAATTCGGCTGGGAGAGTCATAAGGTGGAAGTGAAAGGAAAACGCGTTGTCCTGACTGGTGCCGCTGGTGGCATGGGTCGGCTTCTGGCCAAAGCCCTGCAAGAAAAAGGCGCTACGCTGGCCTTGGTGGATGCCAATGCCGATGCGCTGCATCAGGTAGCGGAGGAATTACAGGGTTCGTATCCTGTAGCTGGTGATTTATCCTCGGCTGAAGGGTGTCGGATTGCTGCAGCGGAATGTCAGGAATTGTTGGGCGGCATTGATCTGCTGATCAATCTGGCCGGTATTAACAGCTTTGCCGCTTATGAAGATGAAAATCCGGATAAAGTGGAACTGATGATGCGGGTTAATCTGTTAGCTCCGATGTGGCTGGCGCGGGCGATTCTGCCATCCATGCAAGCCCAGAATTCAGGCCGCATCGTCAATGTGGGTTCGATTTTCGGCTCGATTGGTTTTGCCTATTTCACAGTCTATTCAACCACCAAGTTCGGCCTGCGCGGGTTTTCCGAAGCGCTGCGACGTGAACTGGCCGATACCAATATCAAAGTGACCTATATCGCCCCGCGTGCAGTGAAAACGCCGATGAACAACGATGTGATTATGCGCCTGGGCGAAGCCACCAATATGAACATGGATGCGCCGGAAGATGTGGTGAAGAAAATCATTGCGGCCATCAATAATGATCGCAAGGACATATACTTTGGTTTCCCGGAAGCGTTATTTGTGCGCATTAACGTGATGTTTCCGCGCCTTGTCGATAAAGCGCTGGCTGCCCAGAATCGCATCGCTCGCAAGTTTGCCAAAGAGCAATAGTCAAAAGCATTCACCGCAGAGGACGCAGAGTTGCGCAGAGTAAAACCAATAGTGGTTGAACTTCATTCGTATTGCTTGTTTATCAATAAAACATAAAAAGGAGAGTAATGGTGAAAATTACTAAATGGATGATGGCGATGGTGGTTGCTAGTGGATTGATGGCTACGTCGGCGTGGGCCGGGGAAGTCGAAGATTCGTTGTTGGCCTTGCAGCATGAATGGGCTCAGGCCACTTACAAGACTGCTGATGATCAGAAGGAAGCGACTTTTAAGGCGCTGGTAGATAAGGCGTCTGCATTATCGGCCAAATATGCGGATCGGGCGGAACCCAAGATTTGGGAAGCCATTATCAGAGCTGGTTATGCCGGCGCTATGGGTGGTATGAGTTCAATGTTCAATGCCATGCCGCAGATGGAGCAGGGGCGCGATCTGTTGCTGGCGGCGGAAAAAATTGATGCGGGTGCGCTGCATGGCTCGGTTTATACCACGCTGGGCAGCTTTTATTATATGGTTCCCGGCGGTTTTATCGGTTTTGGCGATGATGACAAGGCGCTGGAATACCTGAACAAAGCCATTGCCGCCGCACCGGATGATCTGGATGCCAATTATTTTATGGGCGATTATTGGCTGGAAGATAAGGAATACAAAAAAGCTATTCCCTATCTGCAAAAAGTGATGGATCTGCCCGCCGTTGCCAGTCGTCCGGTGTATTCTGAAGGTCGCAAGGCTGAAGCTGCAGCCAAACTGGCGAAGGCCAAAAAACACGTTCACTGATTGATCTGCTTTAACAAAACGACCGGCTGCATCGCAGCCGGTCGTTTTGTTATTTGGAGAAGCGATTCAGAACGAAAAGGATCAAGGGTTGGTTTCCATCAAGCAACTTTGGGTGAATATTCATTATCCGGCCACGGCCCGATAATTTTCATGAACCGCCCCGTGCGGACCCGCATGCGGGGTGGTGTGGGGGCTGGGGGTTAAATCCCACGGCTACCCGATTAGGTTTGTGGGAAGTGCTCCTCAATTTCAACACGCACAATATCCCATAACTTTATTACATCACCTGTCTCATAGAATACTTTGCCGTGGGAATTACCGCTGTCAGTTTTCATAGATGCGAAGTGAGCATTAAAGCCATCAATACCATACTCTTCAGAACAGTAGTTTCGAAATGCTTCAAGAGTAACATCACCGTACGTTTCAAGTTCAAGGTACGCTCTAATTATTTTGTGATTTGCTTGATCAGGTCTATTACCCCACAATCTAATGCGCCCAATTTTTGCAAATTCTTGTGTTTCTACTTCACCATCTACTGGAACACCAGCATCAACTAATTGAGTGTTTGAATCGTATTCAGTATGACACGGTTGACAAATAAATTTAAATGTTTTGTTGATAGGTTCATGGGCAGCTAATATTTCTTGTTCGACCAAAGCCACATCACATGAAATATTACCTTCCTCGTTTTTGTAGTTACAAAGAACTTCTTCTATTAGTAATCGTCGATCTCTACCATGTACATGAGCAGACTGTAGTTCAGCATGCTGTCCACAGAACTCGCAAATACCTCGTCTTTCATTGCGATGCCTTCGGGTCCTGTTGTTTATGGAATTTCTAATACGAGGACCAATGAAATGGTGGAACTCTTGAATTGTGCAGTGAATAATTGCCATTATTTAACCTAACTTGGTAATACGTGTACTTGATTGTCCATGTATTACCCTCCTTTATATGCCCACATTGTCCTTGATATTGGATATTAATGTGCAAACAAGGAATATAGCCTGCTTACCTTGGGGTACTATAAACCCGCCACGTCAGATTACCCAATGTTTATTGCTAGCTGAGCCTGTCAGCTTTCAGCTTTCTTTATGGATGGAACGAATCAATCATTACGGCGATTCATGAGTAACGCGGGTTAGACGGGGAGATTGCGCGTCGGGCAACAAAGTTCAGTCTCTCTGCTATACTATAAAAAAATTACAGCGATGTGATATGGTCGGTAGCAGGAGGTGTGGTGGCAGAACGTGTTGAGGGGCGGGTATTAAGTCTGTGGCAGCGCTGGGGCAAAACAGCCTTTGGGCGCAGGCTCTATAGTTTGATGCTGGGCCGGATGGCGCCGTATTCCGGCTCTATTCGTCCGCTGGTGTTGCAGCTCGAACCCGGTTATGCGCGCATCGCATTGCGGGATCGGCGCGGTCTGCGTAATCATCTGCATTCCATCCACGCTATTGCACTGGCCAATCTGGGCGAGTTGGCCAGTGGATTGGCTATGCTTGCAGCACTGCCTGATGATGTGAAAGCGATCGTGACCAGACTCGATATTGAATACGTCAAGAAAGCGCGAGGCAGGCTACAGGCTGAAGGGCGGGCCGAGCCTCCCGGAATAGTCACTGAGCCAACCACGCACATCGTGCGCGCCGAAATCAGTGATGCAGCAGGTGATATCGTTGCTCGCCTGAATGTGTACTGGCAGCTCAGACCGAAAGATTCGCCTCGATGAATAGTTCTCACTTTGAAACGCCATTTACCCGACATGCAGGCGTGGATACGCCGCTGATTTGCGGGCCGATGTATCCGTGTTCCAACCCTGAACTGGTGGCTGCGGTTTCCGGGGCGGGAGGCATGGGCATCGTGCAACCGGTATCCCTTACCTTTGTGCACGGGCATGATTTTCGCACTGGTCTGCGCCTGATTCGGCAGCAGACATCCAGACCTGTCGGCATGAATGCCCTGATTGAAAAATCATCGCG
>CAZDFL010000040.1:7163-11791 GCA_964504835.1 uncultured Zetaproteobacteria bacterium | reverse complement strand
CCTTTTGTGCCGTCTCTTTTTGTACAGGCAGAGCTGATTGAGCCGATTAACCGGAAGGTGTTGTATAGTGACAGATTCGCAGTGGGTCTTGATGCAGCAACGCTGAAAATTATGGCATTGGGTTTTGGTAAAACCGCAATGTTACCCGTGCTGGATTCGACAGCTACCTATCATGATTTTTCCGACCTGCTGGAGCAGCCTGAACAGAGCCGTGAATCCTTGCTGGCTGTTGTGGCTCAGGCGGCGCGCTATATTGCAAAGGGGTTTCACAGATTAAAGCCTGCCAGTCAGCTTGTTTATGATCCTCGGCTATTCAATCGAATGCCGGAAATGCCGTTATCTGAATCGATAAAACCGGAGATGAGTCGCTAAGACCGAAATCATGGTCATGAAACAGAGAAATATCCAGCAAACAGACTGAAATGTTGTAAGGTCTGCTGAATTATATTTGGCAGGTATGATTTTTACTTTTAAGAATAATAAGATATGTGACCTGAATTCATGCGATTCTTTTCCCTTGATTAATAGTTTTTAATTGTTTAAATTACGTTTTTTCTGTGATTTCAATATAGTGCGTACGATACAAGTTATAGGGGTGGGGAATATGAATTCTATACTATTTTCGTTAAAAAACAGGATGTTAGGGTCGATTTTCGGTTCCCTATTGGCGATGCTTGCCTTCACCTCGTCTGTGGCTTATGCGGATATCGGCGATCGTCTGGAGGTATTCAAGAGTAACAAGATGCTTTATGCCGGCCCGTCCGCAACAGCTTCGCGGCTGGTGACGCTGAGGCTCGGTGAACAAATGGTCGAGATGGAACGACAGGGCGCATGGGTGTTTGTGGCGCTGAAAAGTTCGGGCGCACAGGGTTGGGTGAGATCATCCGTGCTTCGCAATGCACCTCGCAAGGTTATCAGAGCGCAACATAGAAAGAGCAGGGCGAAACGATCCGTAGCAAAAAAAGCGGCATCGAAAGCGGTTTCCAGTAAAAAGGTTACCCTGAAAACTATTCCTGAGGCTACTGCCGCTACACCTGAAACTGCACATGTTACCCGGCAGGTGTCACTGAAGGATTTGGGCTTTGAGAAAGGCATCATGTTTGAAGGCGCTGTGGTTTCACATGCCAGAACATTCTTTTTTCCGGCACCTATGGACTCACATATCACCAATGGCAGTTTTCGCCTGCTATTTCGTGCCTCTCCGAAATTGCACGAAATGGCGGATGTCCGTGTTACTATTAATGATATCCCGTACAGGCAGGTAGGCTTGCCAACAGATGGTGCCATGCATGAAATGGATGTGCTGTTGCCATCTTCTGCTTTTAAGGGTGGATTGGTGAAGGTGACTGTTCACACCAGCCTTCCGGTTTCCGAGAACAGGTGTTTTGATGAACGGTTGAGCGATATTTTCCTGCATATTTTGCCGGAAACATCGTTGACTGTTTCCTACCAGCCAGTTGAAACGTCCATACGTGATGCCTGGCGCATGCTGCCACAGCATGTCACCCTCAGCCTTTCCGAGGGTCAGTTGAGCAAGGAGCAGTTTGCTTCAACGTTGGCAGTGATGGCCATGTTGGTGGATGACGGCAAAGAAGTTAAAATCGTGCGTTTGCCCGAAATCGGCGATATTGTAGTGGCTCCCAAGTTGTCTATTGAGCGTTTGCTGGATAAAAAACTGTTGAAAGATGACAAGGGCAAGCTGGCAAAAAGTATGAGCAATGCGCTGGACCATGTCAGTAATCTTTCTCTGATCCGGTTCCGGAATCGTGCATCCATCGTATTAACTGACCCCTATGATGTGCAGCCCATGTATCTGTTGGATGATACATGGAAATTGCTTGCTGCCGGAGATCGCTACCGCGCCTTTAGGCCGGATAACCTCAATGCACATAATCAGTTAGCGGATATAGAGGGTAAAGATGGATATTATTCATTACCCCTGTCCAAGCTGGGTATGAATTTGGATGTTAAGTATATCAAGCGTGAAGTAAGTTGGCAGACAGTCATTAATCCGTTTGCCCTGCCTTTGGGTACGCAGGCTGACTTCATCAACCTGGAGGTTGTTGCACCTGTTCGCTGGGAAAATGATCCGACCTACGAGTTGTACGTATTTCTGAATGATGTACTGGTGAAATCGGCCAGGTTGGAAAACAATGGTTTGAAACAGCATTTCACAGTCAATCTGCCAAGGGAGTATCAAAAGCAGTTCAATGATATTCGTGTGGTGGTGCAGCACGATATTGAATCGGGCAACTGCAAAGGCGTGATGCCGTACGATTTTGTGCAGATTATGCCGGATAGTGCACTGGTGGTGAAAAAAGTGGCAGGCGGCGCGCCTGAAAAGTTTTCAGATTTGTCGCGTTATTTTCAGACCGGATTTGATACATATATGGATACGTCATATCTGAATTCGCCGGAGCAGGTCTTACATTTGATGGCGCGCATGGCTGCTGATTTCCCTCTGATTATTGATCACACCCGGTTGCATTTCATGAATGCCGACGAAGCTCTGCAACCGGAGCATCCTTTTGTTGCCGTGGGTCATTTTACACTTGGCGATAATGTCGAGGCACCTGTTCGTTTTGACAAAGGTCATATTAAGATTGTATCTCCAGGCGGTGAGTCCTATTTCGATGTTAATCATCTGTCCAATGTGACGGTGGCGGAAATTGTTAAAGCGCCTGCTGCATATGGTTTGTGGATTAGCCCGTCGGAGACATCAAATGAGCCGATTACCAAGCGGCTGGAACTGTCCGAGGATGATGTTGCATTTATCGATTCGCAGGGCGTTATCAAGACACTGGATTCCTCCGAACCGAGCATCGCCCAGGTTTATTATCCTGATGTCGAAGACTGGTTTGATGTCCTTGGTAAATACAGATTCTGGTTGATGGTGTTGTTGTGGTTCTTGCTGACGATGGTTGTGGTGTATCTCTATCGCATGTCCAGAAGCAACAAATTGCAGCGTGAAGAAGATGATTCGCTATATCAGTCCGATGAAGATTTGATGCAGGGTACATCTGCAGCGCATATGCATGAAGATCATACACTGCACGCCGGTGATACGCTGGATCATCTTGATGAGAGGCGTTAGTTACAGCTATGAGCCAATCGGGAGAGGTTTCTAAACCTCGAATCGGGGAGTTGCTGGTGAGCCGTGGGCTCATCAGCAACGGACAGCTCGATGATGCACTGGAACAACAGCGGCGCGAAGGTGGTCGGCTCGGCGATATCGTGCTGGCCAATCGTTGGGTTCGCACAGTTGAGTTTTATGATGCGCTTACAGATCATTTTCGCAGAGGCCGTATTGGTGATCTGCTCCTTGAAAAAGGGGTGCTTACAGAGCACCAGCTACAGGAAGCGATTATCACCCAGAAACAATGGGGAACCAGGATCGGTGATATCATTTTGGCTAAAGGCTGGGTGAAGCCATTTGTGCTCGGGCAGGTGCTGGCTGAGCACTTTAATAAGCCGAACATCAATTTGATTGAGAGCAACGTGGACGAAAGTCTGCTGGATCGAGACAGTCTTTCGACTTACTCGGAAAATCTGTTTGTGCCATGGCGTCGCGAAGGTGGCTTGTTGAAGGTTGCCGTGGTTGATGTGGACCCCGAACTGCTGGAGCTGGTTGGTGACATTGTCGGTGAACCGTTTGATTTTGTGATTACGTCAAAATTTGACATCATCTGGGTTTTGCAGGAAATCGGCAACCAATTCTACAGTGAAAAGGCAGTACATGAGTTGGCTAACGTGCTGCCGCAATTCTCGGCCAGTGAAGTATTTACCGTTCCCCAGCTGACCTTCCTGTTTGTCTGGATGACATTGAGTGTGATAATTATCGCGATTTGGCCGGTGACATCGTTAACCATACTGGTTCTGGTTATTTCTACGTTCCTCCTGCTGAATTTCGTTTTAAGGATGGTGCTTACCTGGGTGGGCGGTGATCAATATTTTGATAATATGGTGACCGATGAACAGGTGAGCGCACTGGATGAACGAACATTGCCAATCTACAGTATATTGCTGCCGATGTACCATGAGGCGGCAACCTTGCCGAATATCGCTCAGGCGCTGCGTTCAATCGACTACCCGCTATCCAAACTGGATATCAAACTGATTCTTGAAGAGGATGATGATGAAACCATCGATAAGGCCAAGGAACTTGGGCTGGAAGGCATATTTGAAATTATTCGTGTGCCGGATAGCCTGCCTAAAACCAAACCCAAGGCCTGCAATTATGCCCTGCACTTCTGCCGAGGTGAACTGGCAACGATTTATGATGGAGAAGATGCACCTGAACCGGATCAGCTGAAGAAAGCTGTGATAGCCTTCCGTATGGGGGAAATCGCGGAAGAAGAGGCTAAAAAAGAGGGTAAAGAGCTCAAAAAACTCGCCGTGATTCAGGCCAGACTTAATTATTTTAATGTGGCGGAAAATTGGCTAACGCGTATGTTTACCATGGAGTATTCGCTGTGGTTTGATTTTTATCTGCCGGCGCTGGATAAATTGCGTATTCCTATCCCGTTGGGGGGTACATCCAATCACTTTAAAATGGATGTGTTGCGTAAAATGGAAGGTTGGGATCCCTATAATGTTACCGAGGATTGCGATTTGGGCGTGCGTTTGAC
>CAZDFL010000040.1:2181-7063 GCA_964504835.1 uncultured Zetaproteobacteria bacterium | reverse complement strand
TGTTGATTGCCAATGGGTTTCTTATTTATCTGTTCATGCTCAGTGGTTTTAAGCGCAGGTATTTTGGCCTGATTCCATGGGCGCTGACGGTTCCATTGTACTGGCTGTTGCAATCGTGGGCGGGCTATAAGGGCTTATGGCAGTTGATTCATAATCCATTTTACTGGGAAAAAACACATCATGGTTTGACTACGTTTGAAGTAACGCATGATGTGGCTGGTGAATCGTTAGCTATGAATCGGGCAGCATCACCAGGAAGCATCGGCAGATGAAGGCGCGCATGGCAGACTCCTTTGGCATTGAAAGCAGAATAGTCCTGTTTGCTGTGTTTGCATTGATGGGCGGTGTGACAGTTTTTATTTTGTCGAACGGGTTTTATCTGGAAGGTGCTATTGAGCGCTGGGCCATGATCGTGGCAACGCTGGATGCCAATGATCTGGTGCTAGAGAATCTGACTTTTTTAACACCGCACATACCCTTATACCTGCTAATTCCATTCCATTATATACCCGGCCTTGATACAGGCGCGGCACCTTATCTGGTTTCTCTGCTGGCGGCGGCATTTCTTCTCTACCTATGGGTCAGGGATATGAAAGATGTTGAAATAAGCCAGCTAAGGCTAGTGATACTCATGTCCCTGGTCGTGCTGCATCCGGCATTTTTGTGGGCGGCCACGTCCGGTGGCTATATTGCGCTGAGTATGATCGCATTCTACTTGCTTTATCGCGCTGCCCAGCATGTGATTTCATCGCATGATCTGCACTCCTATATTTCACTGGCCGTAGTGTTTTTCTTTTTCTTTTTTATTGATGGCTCCGCGATTTTTATCTTCATTGCGCTGTTGCCGTTGCTGGTGGTGATTGCACCGGTGAGAACCATCATGGTATCGCCGATGAGCTTGTATCTGATTGTCGGCACGCCATTCGCCTTTGCGGTGGGGACATGGGCGTATATGAACTGGATCTTTGAAGGTTCATTTACACATTTTATTACCCATGCCGATTCTGCATTTCTGGGTGGCATGTTGCATATTGATGATTATCCATGGCTCAAGGATTACGGTGGTCAGTTCTTCAAACCTTTATTGGTTGCAACCGGCTATATGCTGGTTGCGTATCCGGTTTCTATCTATCTGTTGCTGGATACGATGGACAACAGTCATCGTTTCCGTGCTACATTTGTGCTATTGATACACCCGCTTATCGCCATAGCTATTGCCACGAGCCAGAATTATCTTAGCCATCCGTTTGAAATTCTGACCTTGATTAGTGCAGGTCTGATGGCTGAGCTTACCTATGTGAAAATGCGTACCAAACGTGAATTTGTACTGCTGGTGTTATTTATGATGGTCAGTGTCGCCGGTGGTTGGTGGTTGTTTGTCGAAACTGGAAACCCTCAGATGAAGCAGTGGGTTGGCGCTTTACAGGGTGAAAATCGTATGATGTTGTCGGCCAAGGATGGTGATTTGCAACTGGGACTATGGTTAAAAAAACATCGTCAGCCGACTTTGATTTATGAACGTAGCGCTTATAAAGTGATTGCCGCCAGAGGTGATGCCAAAGGACTCATGCTATCGTTTTCACGCGAGTTCAAGACCGCGATGCGTGAACGCTCACCTTCAGTTGGTCAAGTCGCTGTTCCGGCGCCAGGTTCTATTCGCGGCAAAAGAGATAAAATAAACTTCCGCTATCCGAATTTGTATGATCACGGCATGAAGGGGTTCGAGCGGGTTTATGATAGCCTGGGCTGGCGTGTTTACAGACAGAAACATGTATAACAGATTTTTTATGCTGCTGCTGGTTGGCGTAGTGTTGGCGGGTTGCTCTACGGGAGGGGCACTGCACAACCAGGCTATGATGCGCGGGTTCAATGCGCTGCAACATGAAAAGGTAGGCTGGGATAAGCCTGCAGCCCGCCGGTCGTTTAAACATATGGTTGAACTTGGCTCCAATGCTGTTGTGTTGATTCCTTTTCTTGAGCAGGATTCACCGGCCTCTATGATAGTACGCCGTTCTGATGCTGTGACGATGAGTCAACTTCAGGCCGCAATTGCTTATGCGCATGAGTATGGTTTGAAGATCATCCTGAAACCGCAAATATTAGTGACAGAATCCTGGGCAGGTGAAATAGATCATGATCAACCGCAGCAGTGGAAGGCCTGGTTTGATAATTACTCACGGCACTTGCTTGAATATGCCCGCTTTGCCTCAGCTCAGAGGGTCGATGCTTTAGTCATTGGTACCGAGCTTACCAGAGCTGCGGATCGGGTTGACTGGTCAGGTCTGATCAAGCAGGTGCGTGCCGTGTATGCAGGTCAGGTGACCTATGCAGCTCACAACGTTGATGGTGTGCAAGGGTTTCGGTACTGGCATGAGTTGGATGCAGTATCGCTCACATTGTATCCGTCGCTTGGATTGTCGGGAGAACGTGAGGAGATGCAGCGCCATGTTGATGCTACAGTGCAGCAGCTTAAGCTGGCTGTTGAGGATATAGATCGACCCTTGTGGGTGCTGGAAGTGGGCATGCCATCGGCTCGGGGGGCATCGTCAAAGCCCTGGGCGTGGAAGGGTTTAAAGTACGCAAAAGTAGATTTATTATTACAAAAGAATGCACTGAAAATCTGGTTAAACGCATTGGATAAACCGTGGGTGGATGCTGTGTTTATCTGGGCATGGTACAGTGATGATAGCATCGGCGGAAGCCAGAATACTGATTACACGCCGCAGCATAAACCGGCAGAATCTGTTATTCGGCGCTATTGGAAGTCATAAGAGGGTGATTATGAAGGATACGATTCTGCTTCGGGGAATAAAACTTTTTCTGGCTGCTGTGGCAATGATTGCAGGCTTGCTCTTGGTTAGTTCTACGGCTAATGCCGGTGTTGGAATGTTGCAGGAGGCTGAAAATCAGTATGTTTCCGACCTTAGTTTCAGAGGCGGGAGCAAATACTGGGATGCGCAGCGCAATGTGATTGATTCAATTTGCAAACGCAGAAATGTCAGTCTTATTCAGGGATACGAGTATGGTTATTCCTATTTCCATACGGTATTCGCCAATGTGACGTTTGCCTATCGCAAATGCGGCGAGATTAACCGCGCTGCTGCTGTCAGGCGAGGGGGCAGGGTCAAGCCGGGATTTACACTGCTTGGTGGCCGGGCTGCGGGGGTTGGTGATGTAGAGTTGGGTGTCAGAACTCGACTAAACCACAAAAACACTGCGGCATGGGAAGCGGTGCTGATCATACCAACGGGATATGATAACAATAGTCCATCACGTTTGGGACGGGGTGCGCTGGGGCTCGGGCTCGGGGTGAAGTTTTCATCGCCTGACAGGAGCCGAAAGGTATCGCCTTGGGGTTGGCGGCTGGGTTCGCGGTTTACATATTATTTTAGTGGTAAAGGTAATACAGTACGAACCTTCGCAACACTTTTGTATGCATTCACAGATAGTAACTTTGAACAGAGCGGTGATTTTCTGAAATTGCGATTGACGCACCTTGTAGGTTTTGCCAGAAATGGCGTGCAGAAACAGCTATTTTTCAATCAGATTCCAAGCAGTTTAACCAATTTCGATCAGACAAAACTTGAACTGGGCTACAGTCATGCATTTGGCAACGGGTGGTCGACCAGCATACGTGGCGGCAAATATTTCTTCGGAAGAAATTCACCTATTGATTATGTTGCAGGCTGGGGATTCAGCTACCGGTGGAGAGACTAGATGGCATTGCGGAAACTCCTTTGGGCGGGTTCGCTGCTGCTACTGGCGGCGGTCGGCGGCATATTGCATGCAGCTGAAGGTGATATATTCACCTTGCTGGATGACTCCAATTTGCGTCAGGGCCCGGATAGTTCGTATGCATCTGTCAGTGTCGCCCAGGAAGGTGAACAGGCTGTTGAACTGAAAAGCAAAGGACAATGGGTCAAGGTTCGCATCTCCGCCAGCGGTGATGTGGGGTGGTTGTATTCTGATTCACTTGAACGTGCTGCGTCTGGCGGGGTGGTTGCTCCAGCGCCGGCCAGTGATGTGATTGTAGAAACACCAGCGCTGAATATGCCGCCAGTCAATGCGGAACCAGCCAATGCATTAAATCAGTCAAGTGTTGCGCCGGATGTAACCGTTTCCGACGATTTGAACGGCGATGTTGTTGTCGCTGACGTAGCAACTGAGCAGAAAACCAGATCTGAAGTCACTGCAAACATGTTTGTAGATGGAGCCGTATCTTCAGAATTAACGCCGGTTTCAAATCAGGTGCCAACACAAGATGATGTTACGGATTCCGGGCTTGTATCAAATTCACCGGTGAGCCAGCCAGTGGTTGTCCAAGAAGAACCTGTCTTAAATAGTCAGAAAACAGGCCATTCCGAGTCGGTAGCCGGAGAAAAAACAGTTGCAAAAAGCAAGGTTCAGAATGTTATCGAAGCAGGTGCTCTTGACGATAATTTAGCTGTAAGTGGTGAGTTAGCTCCGGTTGTTTCCCATCAGGACAAGACGGATACGCTTAGTGAACCCTTGATTGCTGCGATTGAGCCGCCTGTTGTATCGGAGCCCGGTGATAGTGCTGCGATACAAGCGATGCCGGCGCAAGCAAAGGAAAAAAATCTTGTTGTTAACAGTAAGGCTCAACGAATAGAAGTGGAAGATGTCTTAAACAGAGACGATATTGTTGCAGCAGCGCCGACTGGAAGTGAGCCAGTGAAGGCTGTTGAAGCTCCTGCTTTTGAAGCGGCTGTAGCCACTGAATCAGCCGTTACGGAATCCACATCGCTGCAAACGATAACTGCGGAAAGTGCTGTTCCCGAGCCTGTTAAGCCTGAGCCAGTCGCAGCAACTGAATCAGCCGTTACGGAATCCACATCGCTGCAAACGATAACTGCGGAAAGTG
>CAZDFL010000040.1:0-2081 GCA_964504835.1 uncultured Zetaproteobacteria bacterium | reverse complement strand
TGCTGTTCCCGAGCCTGTTAAGCCTGAGCCAGTCGCAGCAACTGAATCAGCCGTTGTAGAGCCAGAATTGAAGCGATCATCAGCAGTTACAGTCAACGATAATGTGTCTCGGGAGATTACAGTTGCTGATAAGCTACCGGCTTTACCAACTGTTAGGTCGATTCCGGCAAGTGGCGTGCGCCAGATAGTCAAAACCACCACGATTCGGACAGGCCCCGGTTCCTCGTTTGATGTATTGGGCTGGGCGGGTAGCGGTGCCCGCGTTGAAGCCATTGAACAACAAGGCGGCTGGTTAAAAGTACGCCTGCAGTCTGGTGGACGAACAGGTTGGCTAGAAACAGCGGTACTTACGCCAGCGGGTACGGCACAAGTGCCAGCAACCATGCCTGTGAAAGCGGATGCGCAGATGCAGGCAGTACCGGAGGTGGAAAAATATCAGCGAAAGGAAGCAAAACAGCCTGCTGAATTGCCTGTTCAGGAGCCTGGAATGGTTCATGTTGAACAGACCCGAGCAAAGGCCAGTCCGGTAGCCGGCCCGACAGACAGCAATGTTGTTCATTTTGTTAAAACGGCGAATCTGCGCGCAGGCCCGGATCGAAAGTTTGATGTGGTGGCATGGGCCGGTAATGGGGCTTACGCCATGGAGATGGCCAGGCAAGGCGATTGGGTGCGTGTTAAGATGCAGGAAAGCGGTCGGATTGGCTGGGCGCATATCAATATGCTGAAGCGGACAAATGTGGCGGGAAAACTTCCGTTTGCAACAGTCATGTCTGATCAGGTGACAGAAGCGCCAGTACCAACGGCAGAGGCAAGTCCGAAGATGATCAGGCCAGAGAATGAGCCTGCAATGGTGATGTCGGATCCGCTTAAGCAACAGGCTAATGAGCCAGAAGCGCCTGTTAGTGTAGCACAGCCTGAAGTGTTGGCAGTCAAGCCGATGCAGTCGGTGAATCCAGTTAGCAGCCCCGAACTTGCAAGCGGAACAACAGAAAGGAGTCTGTTCAGCTTTAACAGAAAAGCGAATTTACGTGCTGGCCCAGATGCAAAATTTGATGTGGTTACATGGGCTGGCGTGGGTTCGTATGCCTCGGAACTGGCCAGAAAAGGTGATTGGGTGCGGGTGCAGATGCAGGTTAGCAAGCGCATTGGCTGGGTGTACAACCGCTCCCTTGAGCTGGTCAAGGCAGGGATTTTGTTGCCGACTGTAACGGTTGAATCCGACCAGGTGGCAGAAGAACCGGTAGTAGGTGTCTCTAGTGCAACGCAGAAAAAAACGGCTGACGGTTTACTTACATTCAAGCAAACAAGTAATTTACACGCTGGCCCCGGCAAACAGTACGATATTATAGCCTGGGGTGGTAAACACGAATCAGCAAAAGTCATCGCTCAGCAGGGAGACTGGCGCAAGGTCCGTATGACGGTCAGTGGGAAAATGGGCTGGGTATTCAATTCATTATTGGTGAAATCCGGCGTTGATCGTGTTGCTGTTGCAGCAGCCGCGAAACCGGCAGGCAGCATTCAGGGTGGAGAAATCTATGAGGCCTTGCGTACCGAACCTTTGCGTGCAGATGCCATCCAATTTTCTGAATTGACTGACTGGGTATCCAAGGGCGAAGCGGTTGCATTGCTGGAGTGGCGTAAGGACTGGATGCGGGTCAAGCCACAGGATACGGAGAAGAAGGCGGGTTGGATCAAATCAGAATTTCTGAAAAGAACGGGCATGACCAGCACCAAAGTGCCGAATGATGGTAAATTGCCCGGCGTGGATCGCGTGGTGGAATACCAGGACAGAATATCAAAGGGCGAAGCATTTAACTTCTCATATGCCGCACTTGAACAGGCTTTATACCGGATTCCCATCGAAGATATTCATGTCCGTATCGGCAAAGATGATCTGAAAGCATTGTTTCGCAAGGGTACGTACGATAAATCGTCCTTTGAAATAAGGCTGAGAACCGGTCGGCGCCATTTGCAGGGTCGCATCAAGGTGCTGGGTAGTTCCACACGTATTTTCAAGAAGAAATCCTTGTTGATTAAACTGGATAAGGAAAGCACGCGCTGGTACGGCAGACGCAAAATTG
>CAZDFL010000039.1:0-11855 GCA_964504835.1 uncultured Zetaproteobacteria bacterium | reverse complement strand
TGCTATCTGCTGAAAGCCGGGTGTTGTGTCCTATGAATTAGTTTCCCGGCTGATTGCGCATGAAGTCGGCAACGCCGTATAAGGCGGCATAGAGTTCGCCAGACAGGGTTTTATCTTCTATGACATCGTCGAGTGCATGTTTCATGCAGAGCATCCATTGGTCGCGTTCGGGTTCGCCGATGGAGAAGGGGTCATGGCGCATGCGCAGGCGAGGATGACCGAACTGCTCAATGAACAGGGCAGGGCCGCCCATCCAGCCGGAGAGGAACATGAACAACTTGTCTTCGGCAGATTGCAGGCTATCCGCATGCATCCGGCGGATTGTTTGAGCTTCGGACAATGTATCCATGTGATGGTAAAAGCGTTGCACCAGTTGTCGCAAGGGGGCTTCGCCACCGATGCGTTCGTAAAAGCTTCGGGCGTCAGGGCTGATCTGCATATTTGTTCCTTCTGATATTCATGGCATTTTATATTTATGATTTATGGTCAGGCGAAGGTAACAATAAAAAGGGTCGGGGATAAACCCGACCCGAATAAGGCCTTCAGATCGATCAAATAAGACCAGTCAGATGGTTTTGGAGAAGCTGGAACCTTCTTTTTTCTGTTGCAGATATTCATCGAATACCATGGCGACATTGCGAATCAGCAAGCGTCCGGCTGGCAGAACGGTTAAACCGTCATCGCCCAGGTCAACCAGATGGTCGGCCTGCATCTCTGCCAGATCAGCAATGCCGTCGGCAAAATGGGCTTTGAAATCAATACCAAATTCAGATTCAAACTGACTGTAATCCAGCGCGAAATCGCACATCAGGCGCATAATCACCTGACGGCGCAAATGATCTTCATCCGACAGGATATAACCCCTGAATACCGGAAACTGGTCGGCTTCTACCAATTCGGCATAGGCATCCATTTCTTTCTTGTTCTGAAAGAATCCGCCACCGACATAGCCGATGGAGGTCACACCCAAACCAATCAAATCGCAATCGGCCTGCGTGCTATAGCCCTGAAAATTGCGATAGAGCTTGCCTTCTTGCTGGGCAATGGTGAGTTCATCATCCGGCTTGGCAAAATGATCCATGCCGATAAACACATAACCGGCATCCAGTAATTTATTGATACTGTGTTCGAGAATATTCAGTTTTTCCTGCGGCGTCGGGATGGCCGCTTCATCAATGCGGCGCTGTGGCATAAACATATGCGGCAGGTGAGCATAATTGAACAGGGCAATACGATCCGGGCTGAATTCGATAATCGTATCCAGTGTGGCGTTGAAGGTTTCCACTGTCTGATGCGGCAGGCCGTACATCAGATCGATATTCATCGATTCAAAGCCGTGTGCGCGCGCTTCATTCAATACGCGCAGGGTTTCCTCTTTGCTCTGAATGCGATTGACAGCCTTTTGCACAATCGGATCGAAATCCTGCACGCCCATGCTCATGCGATTCAGACCGATTTCTTCCAAAACGCGCACCGTATCGTCATCACACTCGCGCGGATCGATTTCAATGCTGAATTCGCCCTCATCTTTGGCAACGAAATGAAACCGCTCTCGTAGCTTTGTCATGATCGCACGCATCTGATCATTGCTCATGAATGTCGGCGTACCGCCACCAAAATGCAACTGGGTGACAGGGCGTTTGCAATCGCCCATCACATCGGCGACATGGTCGATTTCTTTGAGTAGCAGATCGAGATAGGGCGCAGCACGATGGTATTGTTTGGTGACAATCTTGTTGCAACCGCAGTAATAACAAACGGTATTGCAGAACGGAATATGAATATACAGCGATAGCGGCGCATCATCGGATGCAACGCGTTTTAACGTAGCCTCATAATCTTCCGGGCCGATACCGGTATGGAACATCGGTGCAGTCGGATAGGAGGTGTAACGCGGGCCTGCCTTATCGTATTTCTTGATTACTTTTAGGTCAAAAAGATCAGCGCCCCCCAAACGGGAGGCGCTGTTAGCGGTGTCAGCACTCATTATCAGATGCTCTTTCTCATATATGAAATGATATCCTGAATATCGTCAGATGACAGTTTTTCGACCTTTTTGCCAGCGCGATCCACATGACGACCATGACGGATACGCAAATCCAGCAAACGGTCACTAAGGTCTGCGATGCTGCGTTTTGATGCCGCATTGCCGATCAGTTTGATATTGGCCGGGGTAGCATGACAGGCAATACAGTTCTTGCCGAACAGCTTTTTACCATTCGCAGGGCTGGCCATATAGCGAAGTGAATACACATAGTTGGCGACATCAGCGATCTCAGTATTGGATAATTGATGACGTTTGCTGGTCATCAGCGTGCCAAGGCGACCATAACGCATGGTGTGCACGATGCCTTTCAGATCCAGCTTGGTATAGACCAGATTCTTGGCACCTACGCCAGTTTTAGCCCGGCCATCCGCGCCATGACATTTGATACACACTGCAGTAAAGCGTTTTTTACCATTGGCCAGGTCAGGCTTGTAATCAAAGGTCTGGATGTAATCAATAACAGCTTCGATTTCCAAAGCATCCAAAGCATATTTCTTCGGTGTCATCGCTGTGCCTTCAACACCGTAAGAAATGATACGACGCATTTCATCGCGGCCTACCAGATTAGCAATGGCTCTGTGATTGCGAGCCGGGTATGGCTTTAGACTTTTACCCAGCTTGCTGACCTCGCCAGTTGCGCCATGACAGCTGGCGCAATTGGACTGATAGAGAGCCTTGCCATCCATAGTATCGGCCGCAGATGCCGCCGTTGGTAGTATCGCCAGGGCGGCGATTGCCCCGATCCAGTATTTTATTCGCATAGACTCTCCTTCCCCATAAGATTTATGGGCTAACTATTTACCAGATGTTTGCTTAGCGCAAGGGTTAGCTGCCCTGTTTGCTCTGAATAAAGGCTACCATGGCATCAATTTCTTCCTCGGAGAGTTTACCCTTCCACTTCGGCATCATCTTCCGGCCATTGGTAATGGTGGCTTTAAGTGCTGCAGCATTTTTATTCATATCCTTAAATGCCGGGCCGACTTTTTTCTTGTCGATTTTGTGGCACATGCTGCATTTTTTCTTGAAAATATGCTCGGCATCAACTTCAGCCATAGCTGCTTGAGAACTCAAGCCAAAGCAAGCAGCCGCTGCTAAAATCAGATATGTTTTTTTCATTTTCTTCTCCTTGTTTGTCGCTATTGCGATGGTGGGGGATAATAATCGATTATACTATCTATAGAAAGGGGGTAATTTCCCATACCAGTGGGAATTCGTTACCCCATCACTCATCATCCAGGTTTAGGCAATAATATCGCCTTGTTCATGCTAATCAGCCTTGGGGTAGCCCAATTCATGGTTGGCATTTTTCATCCCTCGTGGCAATTCCGGCGGGGCTTCCGGCTTGATCGGGTCAAATCTATGCGTCTGAACTGTATGCGCATTGTGGCATTCTGTGCATACCCACCAGCGTTTCTTGCCGCCGGTTTTCCATGATCCTATTCGTTTGCCGTGGATGCCTTTTCTCCAATTAGCGTAAACTTGTCCGTGACATGAGCCGCATAGTTTCTGGGGTTGATTGAAACTAATTAGGTGGTCATTGCGATCACGGAGTTTGTTGCGATGCTTGGCACTGTGGCAGTTCAGACACCAGATAGCCCCACGCCCGTGTTGCAAATTGAGCGCATCTTTTACAATATCCTGATGCATGCCGAGTTCCCTCGGGATGTTATTCTTGGGGAAAGGTACGTTCGCGCCGTCATGGCAACCTTCACAATGTTTGTCAGGAAACATATTATAATACTGAAGATGAGGCTCGCGTGGCCTGACCACGGCATTGGAAAAATCAGCTTTGGTTTTGTCGTTCGGATCCAGTGCCGGCATATCGCCCATCGGGATGGTGTCGGTGAACGGGTTGCCCCACCACCACACCTTATGTGTTCGCGGTGAACATTTGATGTTCGGCTGACCATATTCAGGCACAGCATTTTCCGTGCGTGTGATATCGGTGTAGCCGACTCTGCTTTCAACACAGTCGGTTACGACTTTTTGCTCAACCTTTGCAGGAGCCGGGCCGGCCAGCGTTATCCGGGACAGGGCACCTGTCATGAGCCCCACCGTTACCAGCCCGGCAGCCAACATCATCTGAGTGGAACGTTTCATTGCGTACCCCCTTGTGCGGTAGCGGTATCGCCTACTGCCTCATTTTTTTCATGCATTTGAGCTCGGCGCTCACCCGATACATCGCCCAGAATAATGCTGATTGCACCCTTCAATAGCAGTGTCATGACCAGCATGCCAATAGCCCAAATAGCCACAACGCTGAGAAACTCGATCTGTGTCGTGTGATACACCGTGTATTCTCCCAGCGGAGAAGGGCTGAAAGAGGGGAACATTAACAAAAACGGCTTCTCCAGCAGGATCGCACCAGCAATAATGAAACACATGATGGGCAGCCAGAAATCGTAGCTCTTATAAACCCTCTGAAATAGCAGGGCAATCAGAGTGACGACAAAGCAGGCCATAATGCCCCAGAACCACGGCACATAATCATTCAAGCCATGATGGCCAAACATTGCAAATTTCAAGGGCTCCGCGTGTGCAGTGCTGTTGTAAAGCACTGCGAAATCCTCGGAAACGAACACCAGCAGCATAATGCCGAGGCTCCAAACGATCATTTTTCTTAATATATCAATGGCACTATCGGGAATTGCCAATCGCGTATATTTCCGAATAAGCAAAAAGATAATAATCACAATGGACGGCCCCGATGCACCTGCCATCGACAGGAAGGCGAAGGGGAGAACGGCAGTGTTCCATGCAAACATTCTGGCATTATTACCCAGTACAGCTGCTGTGATAATATGAATCAACGGCCCCCACATAATCGCCCACCAGACAATAAAATGGTAGAAGGGGACATGCACGTTTTTATCGTAATAGCGTTTATACAGAAACATTGAAACCGCAATCAGGTTCAACACCAGATAGACATTCAGTGTGAGCGCATCGAAGACAAGCATCGAATTCGGAAAATTCGGATATCCGACAAACGGTAGCATATGCCACAAACGATCAGGACGCCCCATATGAAATAGCACAAATACAAGACCGGAAGCGACGAAACCGATGGCAATAATCTCGCCAAGTACAGCAAGATTTCTCATGTCTGGACGTTTATACACAAAGCCCGGTATCACCACCAGAATCGCGGCAGCAGCAATATGAGCTGTATAAATGAAGTTCGCCAGAAACTGCCCCATGGACACTTGATCGGTAAGGCCGGTCACGATGAGTCCCTTGGTCAGGATGGTGTACATCGGAAAAAGCCCAAGCAGGATACACAGGCTCAGAAACCCAAGCCATGTATAATAGAGTTTACCGCCCTTAAATAATTCGGGCAGAAAGTCTGTGGTAAAATCCCATATTTTTTGCATTGTCTGCTCCTTAATCCATGAAGTAGAAGAATTTGGGATAGGTGTTGAATTCTTCTTTAAAGCGGAACACCTTTTTCGTGGCCAGAACTTGTCGAATCTCACTCTTGGGATCGAGCAGGTTGCCGAACTTTCTGGCTCCCACCGGGCAGGCTTCGAGGCAGGCTGGCATGCGTCCTTCTCGGGTGCGTTGCAGACAGAAGATACATTTCTCCATCACGCCTTTCATGCGCGGCCTGTTGCCGAAGTAATGGGTATGTGGATTCATGTCTTCCTTGGGCAGCTTGGGTTCAGCCCAGTTAAAGCGCCGCGCGCCATAAGGGCAGGCCAACTGACACATACGGCAGCCAATACACCAGTTGTAATCGATCACGACAACGCCGTTGGGTTCCCTGAATGTCGCCCGGACAGGGCATGTTTTCACACAAGGTGGTTTTTCACATTGCTGACATTGAACGGGGAAATAAAAGGAGTCATCTTCCTCTGGTACAGTTTCCGGATCGTAATAACGCACCGAATCCTCCAGCGAAACACCGGCAGGCGAATAGGCATTGCCGCCGACCTGTACGCCATGGTCGCCAATGGCGCTATGTTCGGGGTAGCCCTTTTCCCGCTTGTCTTCAGAGAATGAATCACCGCCTTTCTCCATCTTTAACACCTTGATCCACTGAATCTCAGGGTCATAACGGGACTGGTTGTTTTCTTCAACGCAGGCATGCACACAAGTGCGGCAGCCAATGCATTTCTGAATATTGAGAGCATAGCCAAAGAGCACACCCTTCAGGGCAGGCGCATTGGATACCGTTGTTTTCTTGTCGTATTCTTCAGTATAGCGCGTTTCCAGACGATCAATACATTCCTGCTTCTCATCTTCACTCATGAGCTCATAATTGGTCTGGAACCATTCCTTGAATGTTGCAGCTTCAGCTTCCGGCGAGCCTGCAAGCTCTAGCGCCCCGGCCATGCTTGCCACGCCCATATACTTGAGCAAATCACGGCGGCTATCATCGATGCCTTCTGCTTCTGCACCATTGCTCGTTTCATTTCCAGCGCCACTACAGCTACAACCGCAGCCGTCTGAATTACAACCTTTTGACATCAGTGTCTCCTTTCCTGTTCATATATCTGTAGCATGATTACACAACCTCATGGTGATGCTGGATAATGTCATCCAGCATCTGTGCCTTCTCGCCATCAGACATCACAACCATTTTTTGCTGCGCCATTTTTTTCATCTGATCGCGATCATCATTGGCGTAGCCTGCTTGTATGTCGTTCATGGCAGTTGATGCAGCAGAAGAGGCCTTGCCTATACCGGTTGCAGCCACACCTGTCGCAGCAACGCCGACTGCCGCTTTCGCAGACTTGGTGAAAAACAGTCGTCTGGACTTGTCCACCTTCTTGTCTTTGCGTTTAAACATAACGAACTCCTTCACTGCGTTTATGATACAGTCACGTCGCAATTGATGTGTACCTGGAGCCACTGCAAGAGTCCGGGTGGACAATCTGCAAGTGGCTGCTTGGTTGCATTATTTCAGCGCGCGGCAATCTACTCCGCTGCTATGGCAATAACACCTGAGGAAAAACTTAGGGTATAGACTTGTAGTCATTCAGTTCTCATATTTCCGCATAATCGTTATTTTTAATTTGTTCAAAGTTGAGGAATGCAACGTGAGAAAAGCATCAAACAATACGACTGAAGACCCGCTACACATCGCTATTATTGGCAGTGGCACAGCCGGACTGGCATGCGCTATGACTGCATTGGAACGCGGCGCATGTGTCACCCTGATTGAGCATCGAGATTTAGGCGGTACCAGCCTCAGCAGCGGGCACTTTCCGATCCATGTTCTATATCGGGCGGCACAAACTGCGCTGCTTCGATCAAAGAGCCCATTCGATGCAGCAATATCGGCATCCAAGCCCTCCATTGATCCTGATGCACTGCTAGGCTTGCGAGATCATCTGGTCACAGATATGCGAGAGCAGCAGATCGAAACGTTAGGATGTTTCCCACATTTCAAGCTAATGGAAGGCGAGGCGAGATTTCTCGATCAGCATAAACTCATTGTACGCCTCAATGACGACAGTCGAAAACTGTCATTCCGCAAGGTGAAATTTGACCGCTGCCTTATTTCATCAGGTGGCATGGCTGACGTTCCCCAGATTATCGGACTGTTCGATACACCGTTCTGGACGGCGACTGAGGCACTGCGCAGCGCGAGTATTCCGGCAAGGCTTGCCGTGGTTGGCAGTTCGGTGGCCGCTCTGGAACTGGCTCAGGCTTTCGCGCGGCTGGGCAGCAAAGTGACAATTCTTACGCCAGATGCTGTTCTCTTCGCCGATCACCCTGAAATGAATGCTACAATCACGAACGCCTTCCAAAGCGAAGGCATCACAGTACAAACTGGTACGCAGGTCAGCGAAGTCAGTTTTGAGGATGGTGAGTTCGCGCTTGTCACCGATCACGGCGAGGTGCGTGCAGAGCGGATGCTTATTGAAGGCGAAAGCATGCCTAATACGCATAGCCTGTGTCTGGATTTCGTTGCAATGGAACTGACTCCGGATGGTCATATCATTGTTGATGACCATCTGCGCACCAACGTAGAGTACATCTATGCTGCCGGTAGTTGCACAAACCTGTCTGGCTCCAGTGCTGTATCGGAGGCGGCTGGCAGATTGGCCGCTATCAATATGATCGGCGGCGGGGCAGCCCTTGATATTAGCATCATGCCGACAGCGATATTCACCGATCCGCCGATGGCGATGGTGGGGTTATCCGAAGCGCAAGCGCTTGATCAGGGGCTCGAAACTGTCAGTCGTACGCTGCCTCTCGACAACGTGCCCGGCGCATTGTCCGGATTTGAATCCGGTGGCTTTATCAAGATGGTTGCGGAAGACGAAAGCCTGCGCCTGCTGGGTGTCCAGGTGGTGGCTCCGCAAGCCGGCGAACTCATTCAGGCCGCAGCCTTTGCCATGCGCGCGCAGATGTCCGTTCAGGATGTTGCCGATCAATTGTTTCCCGCCATGACCATGGTGGAGGGTTTGAACTTGTGCGCGCGTCTTTTCAGCAAAGACGTGCAATAAATTTTACGCTAACGCGCATGGAAAAAACCATGCAGGCGCTGTTTGTTCACTATGTGCGGCTTGCAACCGGCTTATAAAGCCACATTTGATATAGGCTCGTCAGGATCTGGGCGGCAAACGAAAGCCCCATTAGTCCACCCGCGACGATGACCATATAGGCAAATCCGGGCGTTATTTTGGCAAAATACCATGCCGAGATATCGCTCAGTAGAAATATAAAGGGAACAGCGACGGTCCAACGTTTCAGCCATATCGGCATTTCACACAAAATAAATATGCGCCCCACGAAGAACAGAATAAAGGCAATGCCGAACAGGTGAATATGCGACACGCGCACCAGAGCGGGAATCGTAGCGCCAGTATCTGTTTCCGTTAGCTTGACGACATTGGCGTAGGAAGTGAAATGCGGAATCGACATGCCGCTTGCCGCCGAATGGCACTTGATACAGTTATTGTTGAGAATAGGTTCAACCTGTTCATGAAACTCAACTTCCTTTGCGCCATGCTCAATCCAGTTCAGAATGGTTGTTTTGGCGGCTGGATTTGGAAGGTTCTGTTCCATGGGGCCGTTGATGGCGGCTCCCAAACGTGTTTGGCTATGGCTGCCATAATAAGCTAATTTCACGTCATCAACAGAAAGTCCCGGTTGGCCATCGCGTCCTTCGTGCGTATAATACAAGTTAAGCAGGGCAAAAAGGTAGCCAACGCCAATGGTAACAAGAAACACGCTGTTAAGTATTTTTTCACTAACTGAGATATCGGAGAAACGTTGGTATAGTGCCATGTAGTTGAGATCCTAAGTGGAAAATTTTTGCCAAACTAAAAGAAAGCCGGGTGTCGTCAACGTTCCGCATCAATGGCTGAATCTGTTGCATGCAAAAGCCTGTAATGCCTTTAAAACTCACAAAATATCAGTTTTTATAGTGTGGTTTTCTGGACGATAAGACTGCGGATGGGATTAAAAGTGGGATCGCAACCAAACCAAAGCTGACGGCGCATCATCAAACGCACCATCCAGTTGGGCAAGGTATGCAGCCTTGATCAACGCGCCCATAGCAGGCCCCGCCTGCACACCCAAGCCAAGTAACATTTTCCCGCTAACAATTGCAGCGGGGCTGGAACGATGATGATTGTTTTCACAGGCCTGTTCTAACCACGCTAAAGCAGGTCGGGATAGCGGGGCAGGGGAGCGCCCTGAGGCATCAGCTTCGACCAGCATTTCCCATAATTCGATATTGGCCGGTTCCAGCCTGTGGGACAGACGGCGTACTGCCCTCGGGGTCGGCTGCCCGTGCAGATGCGTGATGTGTTCAAGTATCAGCGGACGAATAAATGTAACCAAGCGAGACGGCGCATTGATGTTGTGCAAAAAACGCATGGCCGGGGCAATACCTGCTTCACTGTGTCCCGGAGAACATATTTCTCCTGATTCTCCCTTTTTAGTACAGACAGGCTTACCAAAATCATGGCAGAGGGCGGCGAATAGCAGGTGTTCTGTTGTAACATCATCCAGCTTGTTTTTGGAGGCAATTCGCGCTGCCTGATCGCAGACCTGTAATGTGTGTGTCCAGACATCGCCTTCAGGATGCCAGTGGGGTGGCTGCGGACAAGCAATGGTGGTTTGCAATTCAGGATACAGAACAAGCCAGCCGCTATCCCTGAGCGCTTGCAAACCATGCGATGGAAATGCGGCGTGGCTCCATTTTTGCCATTCGCCCCAAATACGTTCTGTCGATAACGTATCTGCTTCTACCAACATTTCCTTGCATAAAACTGCGGTTTTCTGATCCAGTTTCAAACGAAACCGTGCAGCAAATTGCATTGCTCTCAATGGCCTGAGCGGATCTTCACGAAAAGCATTACTTATATGACGTAATACTCTGTTTTCAATATCTTTTATTCCATCATGAAAATCTATAATTTGATTATTCAGTGGGTCGAACATCAAGGCATTGATAGTAAAGTCACGTCTTAAGCTGGCTTGTTCGGGAGGCAAATTTGGATCAATTGCAATATCAAAACCACGGTGACCACTGCCCGATTTTGACTCTGACCGGGGCATGGCCACATCAATTTCAAGTTGATCCAGCCAAAGTTTGAACACCCCGAAATGTCGTCCAACAAATTCCGTTTTACCAAGCATATTGAGCGTTGTTTTAAGCGCATTTGGTTGCAAGCCATATACTTCCACATCAAAGTCTTTCGGTTGCATCTCAAGGAGAAGGTCACGCACACACCCTCCCACCAACCACGCATGGCCACCGGTATTGTTGATGTGACGGCAAAGTGTAAGTAGCGATTCAGGCACAACGGTATTATCCAATGCAAGCATGGCCATATTCCACGTGCAGACATGCACAAAGGCAAGAAATTACACAAAAAAAGATGATTAAGCCAAAAGAACCAATAGTGAGTCATGTTGGTTCTTATTGATTTTATTTCTAAGTTTATCAGCAGAGAATAAACCAACACTCATATATATTAACATGTCTATTATTCATATATTCTTGCCATATCGCGAAAATAACATATGATGCAAACCAGCAAAGAAACCAACATTTGTTTGGGGTGATTGTGTTGGTTCTTAAGAGGTTTTTTAGCCATGGGAAGAACCAACAGTGAGGAGTTCTGATGGCTCTGTCTGAATCTGATATTAGTGTTACCAAAGTACCGTTTGGCAGGAATCAGTTTAAGGTTAGTGATGGTGGAGGACTCTATCTGCTGGTAAAATCATCAGGCCGATACTGGAAGCTGGCTTACCGATTTGGTGGAAAACAGAAAACCCTGGCCTTCGGAGTTTATCCATCGGTAAGTCTCGATGAAGCGCGTAAAAAGCGTGAAGCAGCCAAGGCGCTTTTGGCACAAAACATTGATCCCGGGTTGATCAGAAAACAGGAGAAACTTGAGAAAAAAATAGCTGCTTCTCAAACTACAATTTCACAAGAGAAGGTCGTGGCTGAAGTCCATCAGGTTCCAAGGCGGCAACCGGTTGCATTGGATCCAGTCGAACAGGCTAAACTGGAAATGCGTCGATTGGGTATCCTTAAAATACTGGCTGACTCGAATACATATTCAGCTAAAGATATTGTTCTGCATCAGAAACTGGATGACAATGGATTTATAATATCCTTTGATCGTCTTAGAACGGATATCGCATGGTTATATGAACAGTTGGCCGTACATATTGAAGTCGGAGATCAATGGGAAATTGCTTTAACACAATCAGGCCTAGATGCTGTGCATGGCCGTATGTGGATTCCAGGTATTCAACATTCTGCATTAGAAGAATAATAGAAAATAAAAAAGCACCTACGATTTCTCGTAAGTGCTTGATAATTTGGCGTCCCCAA
>CAZDFL010000038.1:0-12039 GCA_964504835.1 uncultured Zetaproteobacteria bacterium | reverse complement strand
GCCGACAGTCACATCAACGCCGGAATCCTTCAGGTTATTGGCGTGGGCATGGCCCTGTGAGCCATAACCGAGGATCGCAACCTTGGTGTTCTGGATAATGGAAAGATCGGCGTCTTTATCGTAATAGACGTTTAAAGCCATAGTGAGTCTCCTGTGCATGGGTAAATTGGAATATCAAACAATGAAAATCGAAAGGGGCGCAGCATATACGCATTATCGCCAAAGTTCACCCATTTAAAAGCTCTTAAAATCTTTCACCGCAGAGTACGCAGAGTTACGCAGAGTATAAACAGAGAACAAAAATATTGATAAGTTGAACACTCAGTAGAAGCCAATTCATTGCACGCCAATAAACAGAAGAAGCCTTTCATATTGATGATGCCTTTGACTTTACTCTGCGTACTCTGCGGTGAATGGTTTTGATTAATCTGCGCTGAAAACCGTGCCGACGCCTTCGTCGGTGAAGATTTCCAGCAGCAGCGCGTGTGGTACTCGGCCATCAATGATGTGAGCCTGACCAACGCCGGATGCGACGGCATCCATGCAGCAGGTTGTTTTCGGAATCATGCCACCGGCAATAGTGCCATTATCAATCATGGCCCGTGTTTCCGCCATGCTTAATTGCGAGCATAATTGTTTGTTTGCATCCAGAACACCGGCTACATCGGTCAATAAAATCAGTTTAGCTGCACCGAGCGCGGCAGCGATGGCACCTGCGACGAGATCAGCATTGATGTTATAGCTCACACCCTCGGCCTTGTGATAGCCGACCGGTGCAATGACCGGCACAAACCGATCACCTTCCAATACTTTGAGGATTTCCGTATTAATCGCCTGAACTTTGCCGACATGACCGAGATCGATGATTTCGGGCACATTCAGTTCCGGGGCGCTCTTTTCAATGTGCATTTTCCGCGCACAAATCAGCCCACCGTCTTTACCGGATAAACCCACCGCCTTGCCGCCTGCCTTGTTGATATTGCCGACAATTTCCTTGTTGACCAGACCGGCCAGCACCATTTCGACGATATCCATCGTTTCGCTGTCGGTTACTCGCATGCCATCGATAAATTTCGCTTCCTTGCCGATTTTGGCCAGGTGATGGCCAATCTGAGGGCCGCCGCCATGCACCACGACCGGATTGATGCCGACCTGTTTAAGCAACGTGATATCGGTAGCAAAGCTGGATTTTAGTTCATCTTCGACCATGGCATTGCCGCCATATTTGATGACGATGGTTTGATCCGCAAAGCGTTGCAGATAGGGCAGCGCTTCAACCAGCGTGCCTGCCCGTGCGATGGAATGTTTCATTTGCTTGCGACCTGTTTCACTCGTCCATTTCGGTGAGCGGTACGGTTTTGCGTTGATGGCCCGGTTCACAATCGAGCAATACCGACCACAACCATACCAGACCGCACAGCGCCAGGGTGATGCCGAGGCTCAGAAACAGCCGGGAATCGTTCGGGTCATGCAATTGTTTGCCGAGCGGAATAAACACCACAAGTGCCGTAGCCAGCACAGCCAGCCGTGTCCAGCCCACGCTTTGATGAAACAGCACGCCAGCGGCACCGGGTACCGAGATCAACATATAAAGCATGACAACAATCCAGTGGTTTTCACCGTTGACTGAGCCTAGCCGAGACCATATCCCCTCTGAACTGCCACCCAGCCGCAGTTCAATGGCCGCCGCGACGACGATAATAATCAGAGCCGAAGCGCTCCACAGCACCCAGCCCAACCATGGTTTATGGCGAACCACATGATTGGTCCAGACGCCATTGCCGATGACAAACATCAAGGCTGCAAATGTCATACCCCATGGGGCGAGAGAGAAATCAGTAGTCATAAATAGAACCCTTTTTCAAACGATAATTGCGAATGGCCGAAAGCCTAACGGGGATAGACACTGAAATCACGCAGGAGGCGCGTGGATACCTCCGTTTGAAATGGTGAAGGCAATGCAAGCGCCAGTTTTATCGCCCGGCAGTGTCCAGGGTCACAAAATCAACAACCCATCACTAACCTGCATTATTCATAAATGCTGCCGCGCCCTTGCTGGTTCCTTTGTCCGCAACGAATTCCTTGTTCGTAGTCCGTATGCACTGCTACGCACTTCCTCCTCGGATTCCGTTGCGAAAAAAGACCCTGCGCAATCATCACGGCGATTCATGAATAATGCAGGCTAATCATTGTTTCCTTGGCTGGACGGGACATGTTTTTCACCATGATTTCAGCTTTCAGGGCTTGTGAATGCGTGCCGATTTTTTTCTGGTAGACCAGTTCAAGCGGCCCTTTGCCGCGCAGGTATTTGGCGCCTTTGCCAACTTGATGTGCGGCGAATCGACGCGCCACATTGGTGGAAATGCCGGTGTAGAGATGTCCGTTACGACAGCGAACCAGATAAATGAACCAATCGGTTGATTTATTCGCGGTGTTCGTATTCGTTGCATTCTTATCCGGCACGTTCCAGTTCCTCGCTGGCTATGAGCCAGGCTTCTTCGCATTGCTGCACTGCCTGTTCAGTCTGGCGTTGTTCGATGCTCAGTGACTTTATCTTTTCGGGGCTTGCATCTGCATAGAGGTTCGGATTGGCCAGCTGTGCATCCAGTTTGTTTTTGCTGGCCTGCAATGCTTCCAACTCTTTTTCCAGCTTTTTCACCTTGTTACGCAGCGGTTGCAAGGCCTTGCGCTGCTCTGTTTTCTGGCGGCGTTCGTCTTTTCTGGATGGACGAGGGGCAGAGACCTGCTTTGCATCGCTTTCACTGCGTTGTTGCAGCAGCCATGCCGAATATTCATCCAGATCGCCCTTGAACGGGGCGACCGAACCATGTGAAACCAGTAGCAGCGAATCACAAACTGTTCTGAGTAGATGGCGATCATGCGACACCAGTACCATCGCCCCCTCAAAACTTTGCAGCGCAAGGGACAAGGCATGACGCATTTCCAGATCCAAATGGTTGGTCGGTTCATCGAGCAGCAGCAGGTTCGGCTGCTGATAGACAATCATGGCCAGCACCAGCCTTGCTTTTTCACCGCCGGAAAACGGCGCGACAGGTGCCAATGCCATATCACCCTGAAAATCAAAACCGCCGAGGAACTGGCGCGCCTGTTTTTCGGACAGCTTTTCATCCAGCATCATGATGTGTTGAAGCGGTGATAATTCCGAGTGCAATTGTTCCAGTTGATGTTGGGCGAAATAACCGATGGCGAGTTCTTTGGCTTCGTCCCGATTGCCGGTTTGAGGCGGCAGTTCTCCGGCCATCAGTTTAATCAGGGTTGATTTTCCTTCGCCGTTGGGGCCAAGCAGTCCGATGCGTTCGCCCGGCAGTAGCGAGAAGGAGAGATCGTGCAGGATGGTTGTTTCGCCATAGCCTGCGGCGGCCTTGTCGAGCCGAAGTAACGGATTGGGAATCAGGCCGGGATGCTTAAAGCTGAACGAGAAGGGAGAATCGACGTGTGCTGGTGCAATCATCTGCATGCGCTCCAACGCCTTGATGCGACTCTGCGCCTGAGAAGCTTTGGTGGCTTTGGCTTTGAAGCGGGTAATGAAGCTGGTCATGTGGGCGACCTGCTTTTGCTGCTTTTCGTACGAGGCCTGTTGCAGCGCCAGTTTCTCTGCGCGCAGACGCTCAAAATCGCTGTAATTACCGGCATACAGATTGATTTGTTCATGTTCGATATGCGCGATACGATTGACGCATCTGTCGAGAAAATCACGGTCATGCGAAATCAATAACATGGCACCGCGATAATGTTGAATCCATTTCTCCAGCCAGACCACAGCTTCCAGATCGAGGTGGTTGGTCGGTTCATCGAGCAGCAACAAATCAGAACGGCACATCAGCGCATGAGCCAGATTCAGGCGCATGCGCCAACCGCCCGAAAAGCTGGCGACCGGATTGGTTTCAGAGCCGACAGCGAAGCCCAGCCCGTGCATTAAACGGGCGGCGCGGGCATGGGCTGAATATCCGTCGATGGTGGCAAAGCGTTCATGCAGTTCGGCGGCTCGCATGCCATCGCCGCTTTCTTCGGCCTGGCTGATTTGTTGTTGTAAATGGGTGAATTCGGCATCGCCTTGCATAACGAAATCGATAGCAGGGAGAGGCAATGCACGGGTTTCCTGTTCGACATGGGCAATGGTGATATTTTTTTCAATGCGGAAACTACCCGCATCTTCCTCGATATTGCCCTGCACCAGCGCAAACAGCGAAGTCTTGCCGCAGCCGTTGGCACCGGTAATGCCGACCTTATGGCCGACCTGAACTGTCATGCTGGCATGGCTGAATAGCAGCTTGTTGCCACGTCTGAGAGAAATCGAATCAAAATAAAGCATGCGGCATTGTAAGAAAATGGAGGTAAACTGCATCCTCTCATTTGCCTTGGACATGGGCATGAAGAAGCTGACAAAGCAACATACTCAACTATACTCTCTGAGTAATTCAGACGAAGAGGAGGAGATATGGCATTTAAGATTGACGACTGCTGGGTATATAAATGAAAAGAATAATACCTTTCCGTCGTACTCAACCTTCCTCAGTTCATCACAGTATACCGGCTCAAATCCAGAATGCCGCCTTCGATAGGGTGGGCGCGGGCATGCAGCGACTGGAACCAGTCGGCAATGCGCCAGAAGGCCGGATTGGTGCGGCGTATGCCGAAATGTTCGACCAGCTTGTCGTAGTCGGCCTGAGTGCGAATCTGCTCGCAGGCATCGACAAATGCACCGGCATCCGCCTGTTTTACATCAAAGAAGAAATTCGGATAAGCACCGGCCAGCCCGCGTACGATGCTCAGCGTGTCGCCGCGCATGTCGTCTTGTGAGCGGTGAAACACTTTTTTGATGAATGAGTCCTTTTGATAGCTGCGGTAGGTTTTGTTGTAGATCATCGTATAGGCGGCATCACCAATACGGACATAAGACAGGGCGGGGAAATATTGCAGAGGCATGGCAGGGGAAGAGGCATTATTTAAATTGGCCAGGCGTTGCATGGCCCGGTCGGATTTTTGCGTGAAGCAGTCGGCATCGTTGCATCGGTTCAGGGATTCGGCATCGGGTGATTTGGGCGCGACATACGAGCGCAGCAGATCGAAAAACTGGTGTTGTTCGCCCTGCTTGTCTCCGGCATAGCCGCTGACGGTGGTAGCATTGAGCCAGGCGCTGTTCAGATCGAATTTCTGTTTGCGCGTACTGATGCGGTTGACACCGTGCCAGAATTTATACAATGCCTTGCGGCGTTCTGTCGGCAGGAAAAACAGGAAATTGTCCTCCCCCTCCATGCGCAGGAAATCCATATACAAACGCGCCGAAGCCTGATGCCCGAGCGTTCCAAACGTATTGTATCCGGCCACCAGCAAATAGTGCAGGCGCTCGAATACCGGGTAATCGAGCAACCATGCCGTTTCAGGTTCATCGCCAAGCAGTCCGTAATGTACGGCGGCGCTATCGAGATTGCGGAATACGGTTAATGCGGCATTGGGATTGACTGATCCGTCTGCCTTTTTGCCGTCCCAGATAAACTGCTCAACCGCTTTGTGAATATCAATCGGGAACAGTTTTTCGCCTGCTTTGGCGCTGTTATCGAGTTTCTGATAATAGTCCAGTTTGGCCTGCATATACTGCTGTTCGTCCGGCCAGTATTTGATCCAGGCGTTGAGGATGCGTTTGGTGTCACCCAGTTCGGTCGGCAGGTGTAACAGATTATCGTTGTCCCTGAGAAAATCGCTGTTCAGACCGTGCTGCACAAAGCCGTCGGGATTTTCAGGTTTGAGAAAGAATACCCAGAACTGATCCTCAATCGAACCGAGCGCGCCAAGCCCACGGCAGACCGGCCCCTTGATAAAACCGTTGATAAAGAAACGCGCATCATCAAGCAGGAATTGATAGCGCGCTTCAACCGGAATGGCAGCAAACACTTCAAATGGCGTGACAGGTTTCTCCCATCCGAACAGCTTGAACCAGCGATGTACGCTTCTGATGATCGCCGAGGGTGATTCACCGGCATTATAGCCCGGCAGTGTTTTGACCTGATAATTATCCCGCAGAAACAGCTCCTTATATCGCTGCATGCGCGCATCGGAAAGTTCATAAACGATATGACTCTTGTCTACGATGCTGGCCCGGTAGGGGCGCAGGCGATAATAAAACATGCCATCCGGATCGTCGTAGGGACGGATGGAGGCGATTTCATCAATCTCGCCGCTTTGGTTGCGCGAACGCACCAGCCTGAAAAATTCGTTGGCGGGGCTAGCCTTGAAATGGATGTGACCAAGCACCAGATGCTCAAAAATATAACGGCTGACCAGTTGCTGTTTGTTGTCCTGCCCGTTGAAAAAGGATTCCCATTGATGCACTTGCATGCGCGTTTGCGATGCGATTTTTTTCTCCGGCCCAGCTTGCGCACCTTGCGCCAGCCATTGCACCAGCAGTGCATATTCGTCATCGCTCAGTCCGGGCAGGGCATAGGGCATGCCCCAGTCGGGGTGGTCGGCGGCGAAATGCTCGAATCCGGTGCGTTCGGTGCACACCTGTTTGCGCTCCAGACTGACATCGGGCAAGGCGGCGGATGCATCGAGCGGGTTGCGTTGTTTTAGATTGATCATCTTGTAGAGCAGGGCGTTGTCGAGTCGGTCTTCAGGTGATGCTGTGGGATCGCCAAGCACGCTGAAGAATTTTTTTTCGCGCCACTCGGCTTCGCTATTGGCATCAATGAACAAACGCGTTGGTTGCTGCCAGCCGAATCGTTTTTTGTTATACACCTTGAGCTTGCTGGCACCGCGCTGGATGCCGGTAAACGCAGTTAATTTCAGTTGGCACGGTGCATCGTAACAACCGTGGCAGACGATGCAGCGTTTTTCCAACACGGGTTTGACATCATCGAACGTGAGCGTCTTCTCAGGCAGGGATTGAATCAGCGCCCGATCATGTTCACTGATGCCGTCGCCTGCTTCGTCCGCATAAGCGGAAGAACACGGGATACAGAGCAGCAAGATGGCAGCCCCGGCCAACCGTAAAATCGCAGTGTTTTGAAATCGTTTCATTTGTCCCCCATGTTGTCCTTCATCCCAAAAGAGCACTTTGCGTGCAATACTGGAATCGCAGAACCCACCCCTTCGCAATTGTTCACAAATTTCCAGGATGGTCTATAATGACACGGTTAAAATGGTTCGCCCGCAAAATATAAGATTGCAGCAGAATCATGATATTTTTTGGGTGATGGTAATATCAATGTACAATTTGCTGGTCAACCGGGGAAGTGACCATGTGGAAACAGAAAACAATTTAACGGCATGGGTGAACACCGCAAGCATGGCGGCTGCATTTGTGATCTATGCAGGTTAGCTTGCAGCTATGCGAATTTTAATTGCACCCGATGCATTCAAGGGCACGCTGACAGCGATAGAGGCTGCCGATGCGATGGCAGCAGGTATTCGTTTCTCCAGGCCGGAGGCGGAGATCGTGAGCATGCCATTGGCCGATGGCGGCGAGGGGACGCTGGAAGTGATTCACGCCCGCTGCGGTGGCAAGGTGCAAAACAATATTCTTTATTTCGATGAGTATGGCGAGCCCTGTGGTTTGATTGAGTCGGCTCGCTTGATTGGTTTGAACCTGCCGGATATGCAGATTGATATATTGGAGCGCGGCAGCGCGAAGTTGGGCGCGGCGATTTTATCTGGGCTGGATGCAGGCGCGCAGAATATTCGCATTGCGCTTGGCGGCAGTGCCACGGTGGATGGCGGTCTGGGCTTGCTTGCTGCGCTGGGTTGTCGTGTGCTGAATGCTATGGGTGAACCTGTCTCGCCCGATTTGAGCGGCATGATGCAGGCGGACAAGATTGATACGGATGGACTTGATCCGCGTTTAAAACATGTCGGGATGACCATTTTGTGCGATGTGCAAAATCCATTGTGCGGGAAACAGGGTGCGGTTTATCTCTATGGGCCGCAGAAAGGTCTTCAAATCAATAGACTCTCAGAAATTGAAGCAGCCATGCGGCGCTGGGCTTGTTTGTGTGAGCAGTCATTTGGAATTTCAGTCATGCACGGTGTCGGTACAGGCGCTGCCGGTGGTCTCGGCTTTGCTCTGAAATTACTGGGTGGGCAGACTGTTTCAGGAGCCGAATACGTGATGGCTGCCTGTGATTTCGATCGGGTGGTAAAAACGGTGGATTGGGTGGTGACAGGCGAGGGGAAAAGTGATGCTCAGAGCTTGCATGGCAAGTTGCCCATCATCGTAGCCGCCAAAGCTCGTCGTCAGGAGGTGAAAACAGTATTGATTTCTGGCATTATCGAGCAAGCGGATGTTATGAAAAAGGCATTTGATGCAGTGCGTTGTTCATGCCCAGTCGGCGTTTCCGTGAATCAGGCGATGTGCAGTGCCGGGCCATTGCTGCAGCAGGCGGCGGCCGAGTGGGCTGATTCGCTGAATTGACGGTTCTGCAACGAATTGGCGTAACACTTGCTTGAGTTCTACCAGTCTGTTTTTGGAGTGGCTGATGGTGAACCTATGCGTTGATACAATAACACGCTAGATTATGACTGCTTGCTGTTATGGCTGGACATCACTGAACTTGACATTATCTCTTTTGATAAGGTAAGTTGCAGTGCTTTGTAGCAGTGGTGCTTAAAGCGCATGGATTTTTTCATGTTAAGCAGTGGAGGGTAAGTGTCCTGGTTTTCAAATAAATCTGAAGGAGTGATGGGTATTGACATCAGTTCGACCGGCATCAAGTTGGTGGAATTGTCACGCACGCGCGCAGGTTATGAACTGGCCGCAATGGTGACAGTACCCTTGCCGCGTGATGCCATTGTCGAAAATACCATTATTGATTCCACTGCCGTTTCCGAGGCGCTGGCTGAAGCGGTGAAGAGTGCGCAACCATCCACCAGGAACGCGGTGCTGGCTGTGGCTGGCAATGCCGTGATTATTAAAACCGTCAGCATGCCGCTAACATCTGAATTCGAACTGGAAGCACAGATTGAGTATGAAGCCGATCAACATGTTCCCTATGATATTGATGATGTGTTTCTGGATTTTTATATTCAGGGCATTTCCGCCGACGATCCTGAAAAGATGGATGTGGTGCTGGTGGCCTGCAAGCGGGAAGTCGTGGAAGATTATCAGCTGGTACTTAGTGAGGCCGGACTGAATGCCAAATGCATGGATTGCGCCGTATTTGCGCTGGAAAATGCGGCTGAGATTACCGATGAACATAGCGCCCCAACCGGTGGTGAATATGCGCTGCCAGATGAAGATGCCGAGGTGAATGCGCTGGTAAATATCGGTGCCAATATGATGAATATCAACGTGCTGATTGATGGCCGCATGGCCTTTGTGCGTGATCAGTTTTATGGTGGTGGTAATCTGACCGAAGAGATTCAGAAGGCGCATAACATCAGCTATCAGGCTGCCGAGCAGCTAAAAACAGAAGATTTTGAAGATATTGATGCGGATGCGCTGGAACGATTTTATGTCGGGTTGACCTCTGAACTGGTGCGATCGCTTGATTTTTATTCCGCCAGTCGGCCTGATTTTCCGGTGCGCAAACTTTATTTGAGTGGTGGTTGCGCATTATTGCCAAATATTGCCACGGAACTGGAGCAGCGCCTGGGTATTGATGCGAGCGTATTGAATCCATTTGATCATATCAGTATTCCATCACGCAAATTTGATGCGGACAGCCTGAAAAAAACCGGTACGATGATGATGGTGCCGGTCGGGCTTGCATTGCGGAATTTTGACACATGATTCGCATTAGCCTTATTCCCTATCGTACGGAGCGCCAGCAGCAACAAACCATGCAGCATGTCAGCGCGTTTTTTGCGGTTGTTGTGCTGGCTGCTCTGCTTGCGCTCGGGGCGCAGACGTTTGCTTCCTTGCAGCTTGCCGATCTGAAAGAAGAAACGATTGCCGTTCAGAAACAGAATGATGATCTGAAAAGTAAAATTGGTACGATTGCTAATCTGGCCAGCCTACGCTCCGATGTGGAACGCAAGCTCAAGATTGTCGACCGCTTGCAGGAGGGGCGGTTCCGCTCCCTGAAAACGTTGCATGCGATTGCCCGTGAGATTCCTGAAAATGTCTGGCTGGATAAAATCAAAGAGGCGGGTGGCACGATTGAGCTGTCCGGTTTGGCTGAAAGTAACAAGGCTGTAGCCAGCTTTATGCGCAAGCTTGATACATCGCCGCTGTTTAGCAATGTGCGGCTTGGCGAGATTCGCCGGGTGATGAAGGGGGGGTTGCCGGTGCGCCGCTTTAGCCTGAAACTGGCGCGTGTGGACGATAAGCCGACACGCCCAGCCAAAGCGTCAAAATCAAATCGCCGGAAGGCATCCTGATGTTTGAGTCCATGAAAGCCTCCCTGTATGAATCGCTGCGGCCCATGTTGCCATTGCCGGTATGGCAAAAGCTATTATTTTTGCTGGCTACATTTGCCCTGATCGGCGCTACCTACTTTTATCTGGGTTGGATGCCGCTACAGGAAGAGATGACGAAGCAGCAATCGCAACTTAAATTACAGCACACCATATTGATCAAAAACCAGCGACTGGCGCACGATCTGCCGCGCAAACAAAAGGAATATGCCCGTCTTGAGAAGCAGTTGAAGGTGGCGCTGAACATGTTGCCCAGGAAATCACAGATTCCAGATTTACTGGAAAATGTATCGTGGGCAGGCAAAGACTCGGGTCTGGTGTTCAAAACATTCAAGCCGGGCAGGGATATCAACAAACAGATTTATGCCGAAGTGCCGGTTAGCTTCCATCTTTCCGGCAGTTTCCGGCAGTTGCTGACGTTCCTGAAACGGGTTGGCGAAATGTCACGTATTGTGGATATAAAGCATTTGACCTTAAGCAAAGGAAAATCCCCTGAAGAACTGTCCGTGAAAGGGCAGGCGGTGACATATAGATTTGCCGAAGAAACAGCGGCTAAGGCACAGACAGGGCGTCGCAAATGAGCAGATTATACGTCTGGGAGACACACATGAGACACAGAATGAATAATGGCTTTGTAGATAGCTGCTTTATGTATGGTTGCTTTACAAAAGGGCGCAACCTTGCCTGCTTGATGGCGGCAATCGTTGTAATGATTACGTTCGTTTGTGCACAGGCATCGCTGGCTACTGCGGCAAGCATTGAAAGTCTCAAATTGCTGTCAGGCGGCGCAGGTCAGAACCTCCGCATTGGCATGGACGCAGCCGCTGAATATCAGGTCTTTAATCTGCAAGGGCCGAATCGTCTGGTGCTGAGTTTCCCCGCCGCCACCCTGTCCGATAAAATCACCCCGGTGAGCGGTGATGGCGGTGTTGAAAATGTTGTACCGATTCAGGATGACAACGGGGTTCGCATCGAGATTGGTTTATCAGCCGGAACGACGTATGAGATCGCTGAAAAGGGCAATGATTTATTGCTTACATTTTCGTCCGAAACGGTTGCCAAAGCAGGTGTTGATGGTGCTGTTTTGCAGGATATCGAAGTGCGCGATCAGGATGGGGTGACGAGCCTGGTCGTGCGCGGCCAGCATCTGGATATCAATCACAATGCGCTGGTGACCAATAATGGCAAAACCATGGTGCTTGATTTCTGGGGCGGCCAGTCCAAATTGCCGAAGGAATATTACACCTATACGTCGCAACGCGTGAATGATGTATCAATCGGCGCTGCCGAAGGCAGAACCCGGTTGGTCGTTTCGTTGCGTTCGGGTATTGGCGACCAATACCAGATTGATGCGAAGCCGAATGAAATGATCGTTCGATTCGGGAAAGTGAAGCCACAGGCCAAGGCTGTGGGTTTGATTATCGAGTCGGTGAGTTTTCAACCGGAAGATCGCATTGCTCATCTGGTTGTGCGTACTGATCGCGCCAACCCGATTATCAATTTACAGGAAGAAGACGGTAAAATCGTCCTGGATGTGAAGCATGCCGGATTGGCTGCCGGGCAAGAGCGTACGCAGGATGTGCGTGCTTTCCCCGGCCCGGTGAATCAGATCGACAGCTATAGTTTGGGCAAGGATGTGCGCATTGTGGTGCGCTTGCGTGAAAAGTC
>CAZDFL010000037.1:0-12065 GCA_964504835.1 uncultured Zetaproteobacteria bacterium | reverse complement strand
CGGAAAAACGGGCAGAAAAACTGGAGGACAATGCCATTTCCAGTGCATCAAGCACCATGACCGGGGCAGCATCGCCGCCATGGCCGTCAACCAGAATACGAATCTCACGTTCGTCGCCACGTCGGGTAGCGCCTGCGTCAGAGATAGAATCAGATTCGGGCAAGGAACAGTCTTTTGGTCAAGTAACCGGATTAATCTTCAGTAGAAGGTTTGATTTCACGGCCCTTGTAGGTGCCGCAATGCGGACAGGCATGATGCGGACGCATCATTTCGCCGCACTCGGGGCATTCGGACATGCCGGCGGGAACGATACGATCATGCGAACGACGCATTTTGCGCTTGGATACGCTGGTTTTTCTCTTTGGTACTGCCATGTTACTCTCCTGCAAGGCCGATCACAGCATGACCCGCCTTAAAACTCTATATATTAAACGCCCTAACGTGCATGGGCTTTATCATCCTGATTTCATCTTCCAGACTAACCGTCCAGATTCAAACCACGCAATGCCGCAAAGGGATGGTCTTTATTATCCTGTTTACACTGGCATGCATCAATGTTCAGATTTATACCACAACCCTGACACAGACCCTGACACGAATCACTGCAAATCACATCGGCCTTCCAGGCCAGCCAGACATCTTCTCGCAACAGGTCAATCAAATTAATCTCACCGGGAGATTCAATATACTCACACGTTCCCCCGGACTCATCATGTTCGGGCTCTTCGCCAAGCTGAAATGTCCACTCGCTTACACCTTCAGCCTGCCAGTCAAACACGCCATTGCAGCGACTGCATTGTCGCTTGATCAGCCCCTGCCATGCACCACACAAACGATACACCGAACCTGTACGCTCAAGCGAAACCTGCCAGTGCATATCCGATACCAGATCAGACAAAGCCTGCACCGAACCAATCTCTTTATCTGCCAATAATGGCATGGGAACAACTTCATCCCACTGCCTGCCAGTTGCTGCGAGGTTCTGCAATGTCACAAGCCAGTGCCGCTGCATGCCAACCTCCAGAGCCATTCATCAGGCAACTCAAACAGGCGCGCATTATCAATATTGATTCTTGTCGGTCAAGCCTTGACTGGCGCTGTGAAGGTGGCTCTGTTTGAAGATATTTCAATAATTGTAAGCTTGCTCACTTTTTTAGTTGCCGGGACAAACAAACTGTCGAATTATAATCAAAACCCTGTCTACAGTGATGAAACATGACACACCTCTATGGCACAACGATTGCTTTACTATAGACAGGAAATACCATGCAGCGCAAAAGGAGTTCTTGATGACAATAAAATATATACTCGGAGTATGCTGTGCGTTGATGTTCGCAGTGCCCGGATATGCCGTTGCTGCAGGAGCTTCAAACTCATCCATTCGCCAGCAATCCAGCCCTGATTTGCAGCACCGGCTGGAAGTACGCATTAAGCAACTACACCTGGATGCAGCGGTGCGCAGCAAACAACTCTCGGTTGCGCTGGTCGATATCACCGACCCTTCGATGCCAAGTCTGGCGCAAGTCAATGGCGATGAAATGATGTATGCCGCCAGCCTGCCAAAAATCGCCATTTTGCTGGCTGCTTTCGAGCGCATTGCTGAAGGCAAACTGACACTGAACAATCAAACCCGCCAGACCATGACACGGATGATCCGCTATTCATCCAATCAGGATGCCACCACCATGATCCGGGCCGTCGGCAAGGATTATATCAATCAGGTATTATCATCACCCAAATACCGCTTGTACGATAAACATTATAATGGCGGCCTCTGGGTCGGCAAGGAATATGCCAGTGGTACTGCCTACCACCGCGACCCGTTGCACCACCTCTCGCATGGCGCTACCGTCATGCAGGTCGCCCGTTTCTATTATATGCTGCAAACCGGCAAACTTGTATCACCCCGATCCTCACGCGAAATGAAAGCCATTCTGTCCAAACCCGGCATCCACCACAAGTTCGTCAAGGGTCTGAGCAACACCAATGCGAAAATCTACAGAAAGTCCGGCAGCTGGCACAATTTCCATGCTGACAGCGCCCTGATCGAGCATAATGGCCGTCGTTATATCGCAGTTGCACTGGCCAACAACCCCAAAGGCGGTGTCTGGATAACCCGTCTGATCGGCGCGATGGATGATATTATTTTTGAGCATGCCGACTTTGTATCCGCTGATAAAAATGCCTCGCACTTTGCCAGAGCACGCATTGAAAACACATCGGAAAATCACATGATGTAATTCTTTCCAATCCGGGCATCAGCCCCGAAATGGATGCTATTATTGGCGCCCTGCATGCACACGATGCAGGCCTTGCATCAGTCGATGCAGACGTGTCGCCAGGGTCTGTTGAGCCACAGCAGAGTTCTTCCGCAACACATTTGATGTAACCACCACCATGTAATCCAATACCGGCGCACCGGCAGGCGACTCAATCACGGCAACCGAATTCATCAGGTTTAATACATTGCCACGATACGGCTTGCAGGCAAAACCCGCTTCGGGTTTGCACTTGTAGAATGAACCCGACTTGAAATACACCGCCGCATCCTTCAGGGCCGAAGACGAAGCATAGCGAATGCGGTGGCGGGTCATGTATAATAAACGTTTGATCTGCAGGCTCGACCAAGCATCGACCAGCGTACCCTGCTCCATTTTCAACAAATACAACATCAACTGCCGTGCCGTTGCAACGCTGTTGCTGCCCGGCACACGGCGTTTTCCGGTGTGCGAAAAAAATCCGCCCTGACGGAAGCGATGCGGGTCAAACCCGTTTCGAGCTACCGGTTCCTGCAACGCTGATAACAGATTTTGAGAAAGCCGTTTTTTTGACGTAGTGCTAAAATAGTCCAATTCTTCGGCCCTGCTGACCGGGTATGCCACCCCGAAATGGCGCAACAACAGCACATGTTTGAACACCATGCTGGCTGCCGCATTGGAGCTGGCTGACATCATCCAGTCCAGATAAGTCCAGACATTGGCAACATCGCCCTCAGCCAGCCGCCGCTTGAGCAAGCGTTTCTTCTGCGGCAACCAGAACGGCACCTTGTGATGATCCGAGCCAATAAATTCGTCTGCCACAATCATGCTGCTGCGCAAAATATTTTCACGCGCTGCCACATCATCTGGATAAATATCAGCCAGCGCCTGGAACAGTGACAACGCCACAATCAGCTTCCCCACGCTGCCGGGATTGCGAATGACACCGGCCTGATGTTCCGCATAACGGAGCTGCTTCGGATTAGTGAAGTCCAACACGCTGATGCTGTAATTTGCCGCATCAGATCCAAGTAAACGCACAAGCTGTTGTGACAACCACGGCTCGGGGGCAGGAATACCCTGCCTTCCTCCCTGCAAACGCAACACCACCCGATCCATATCCAGTAGCGCGCCATACGGTAAACGGTTGCCTGCCACCTCGCCTAATTGGGCCAGACGATAACCTTCCAGCCGGGCAATGCCTGTTTCATTGGCACCATCCAGCGGAAATGCCATCAAACCCGATGGCAGCATCAAAGCTAAAACAACCATGGACAAATATCTGATCATAACATGCCCACAACGACTGGCGGCTGATCCATGCGTACTTGGGCAGCCCCCCTGTTCAAGAGCTGACGATCCATATCCATCAAGGTTTGACTGCGCCGGGCGCGCCGACTCTCAACAAAAGGACGAATCTGAAACAGCGCCAGCTTGCCCTGCCTGAAACCGAATTCAATATCAGCCACTGTCGGCTCATTGTTCTGATTGCGCTGCAAAGGAAAACGTTTATCCACATCATCGGCCAGTTCCCTGAGTTGCGCAATCTCAGCTTGCGTCAGGATATATTGCTTGCCGCTGACAGCCTTCTTATCCACCCCACCGGCAGGGTTGAGCACAGCCTGCAACGGCGCAGAAGCCTGGGCATACAATTGAACACCGCCACTGCCGCGTCGCACTCTGATCTCTTCGGCAAATTGCCCCTCGACTGCACCGCCGACACCTTCATTCGTGGCAATCGATAACAGACTGCGATCACCATTATCGATATCGGAAGTCACCAGCACACCCGACTGCTGCGACGGGAAGCTTTTCAACAACAGTACGGCCGGATACACATGCTCCGGATGCACCATATAGGCCTGCCGCCATGCATAGGCGCGATCCGTAAAAGGCGAGGCCCAGACACGCATAATCGCTTTGATGATTGCCTCCAAACCCACCACGTTCGGCACGGTAAGATTCAGACCTGCACCACTAAAACCCGGCAAATCTTCTACATTGGTATCACTGCGTACGAATACGCCAAAACTACCCTCAGGCCCGAACTGCTCCACCACAGCAATACGTAGCTGCTGCCTGAACGATGCAAGCGGTTCACTATTGGCAATCCACTCCCGCAGGCGCGATAAAAACTGATGCCGTTGCCTGCCGCGTTCGGCGCTATCGGCAATCGCACCCAGCCGGGCATACTCAGCCCGCATCCAGTTAAATACGCTGGGGCCGCCTGCAACCATGGCCTGATCCAGATGTTTGCGAAACACGCCGAATGGAATCACCAGTCCCGGATTCACCTTGTCGGGATAATAATGACTCAACTCACCCAGATTGGCTGCCTTGGGGCCAACCGTGCGGCCGGAGTCAGCGGCTCGGATTCTATGTAATGGCCTGAGCATACGATCACGCAGATTCAGCTTGTTCAAATCAGGCTTAATCGTGATATCCGCACTCGCCTTTTCTTCACCAAATACCGCGTCCCACTGTTGCCCATCGGCTTCAATATTAACCACACCATGATGACTGACCGCCACGACCACCGACTCTCCGACATGCGTCTGTATCTGTTTATACAACCGATCATCCACGACCAGATTGGGAATACCCAGATTACGTGCCAACAATTGCATATGCGATACCGAACTGCCCTCGCCACGGGTAATAATGCCGGCCACCGGTGTCAGCGAATGGCGGGTGGATGGCATGATATAAATGCCATCGGGTTGCAATGCCTGCCCCGGCGACGGCGGCGGCAACAGGAGTTGGCCACGTCCCAGACCCGGATTAAGTGCGCGTAAACCGGTCGCAATATTTTGACCAAACACCGTGTGTTTCATACCGCTGAGCCGGTTGGCATCCTCGACCAGCGAATCGAGAATGCGTGTGAATGCCAGAAGCGGGCTATTTCGCAGCCGGTCTGGCACATAATTCTGTGCCACAGGCGTCAGTTTCTGCCAACGATTTACGGTGGCAGAAAAATGGAATTCAAGCGAGCGCTGACACCATTGCATCGTTCGAGCCAGATAGCGCAAGCCGCTCGCATAGGCTGCCACACTGAGCACATCCGCATGCATCAGCCCATGCAATTCGCCCCGCATAGCCTGCCATTGCCGATCCGATAACAGGCCTGTCGCATAAAGAGCAGCTGCTAACTGCTCCAGCCAGCCCAGTCGTGTCGCCCGACTGATCGAAACAGATGCCGGATCAGATTTCTGATCCAGCATCTCAAGCAACCGATTACCCTGGACATAGACTTCCTGCTCCAGAATTAACGATGCACGAAGCAGACGCAATCGATTATACACCGTATAGCTGTTCCTATGCACAAGGATATTACGGATAGTCTGCGCCCTGGATGCAGCCTCTGCCAAAGCCTGGGCCGGGTCGAAAGAAAATCGAAGCGCATCAATGGTTTCTGCCATCAGGCGTTTAAATTTAAGGTTCCGCGACTCTCTGACCAGAGCTTTGAGTTGAATGATTGCACTATGCGGCGCATACAGGGCATCCAGATCCGTTGCCAGCGATGCATAAGCTGGCTGTAAACCGGCTATACCTGAATCTATAGCGTAATGCCGTACACGGGCCGCATCATTGCCATCGGGCAGGCTATGAATTTTGACCCGCAAATCATGGAACCCTTTATCCTGTTCAGAAATATCGCTGGCCGCCTGACGAATCTTTACAGCCAACAACGGCTCGACAGCCAGCGGCAACAGACGAACCGACTCACGAAGTAATAAATAACGTTCATCGCCCAACCATCTGCTATCCGCCAACATGGCCAAAAGGATTTTGCTGGCCGATTCCTGTTCAACCTCGGCCTGAATCGCGCCACGATAATATCTGGCTCGGCGAAAAATCCAGCCGTCATCAGCACGAAGCAGATATTGTTCAAGCAGTATCTGTTTCCAGTTTCCCAGCTGGGCATGAGCACCGGTATAATCCTGTGGTTCTAATAAAGAAAATAAATTAGCGACAAGATAACCATTATCCCGCATCAGCAGTGCATGCTGATTCCATGCGCCGTATTGGCGCCCACCACCATGTTCCCGGCAGGCGTATGCTTTTGGTGGCAAGACTGAGCCGTCTTTACAAAACCATTGGATTCCATCAAAGGGGCCACGAGGCGACTGCTTGAACTGCTTAACCCAATCCCGAAACTGATCAGCCTGCGCATCCCCTGCAGCCCAAACCAGGCCACCTGATAAGGACATGGCCAGCACAAATACCAATGCAGTACGCACGATCATGTGAAACAGTATAATCCGTGAGCATTTTCTTACCACCACAGTCAAATAGATAGCAATAAGCAACCGCCTGATTGATTTGATGGCCCATACACACCCCGGGCGGATAGCCGGCGTTTTCCATAGCTCACTTAGAGCAGCTCACCAACCATATCCGCCACTCCGGCTGCCGGTTGCTGGTCACCCAACAACTCACGCAATTTATCGCATTCACGCCGTTGCTGTTGCGCAGCAATCTCATTGCGCAGCAATGGCGCAAGCTCATCTACAATTCGATCAACCGTGCACGCTTTCTGAATCAGCTCCGGCATCACCGGCCTGTCGCCCAGAATAATATTGGCCAGACCAACGCAACGCAGTTTTATCAATCGTCTGGCAAAAAAGACCATCAAAGGCGAAGCTTTGTAGACCAACACTGTCGGCGTTCCCCACAAGGCCAGCTCCAGCGTGGCAGTGCCGGAGACTGCTACAGCCGCATCGGCTCGCAGCGCATAACCCTCATCCGTTCGGTGAATCGCTTTGGCACCCAGCTGCCACAACGGATCTAACACATTCATATCAACACCCGGAGCCACAGGCACGACACATGCTATTTCGGGCATCTGCTGCTGAATCTGCTTCAGCGTTTCGACAAGAAGAGGGACATGAATTTTCAGTTCCTGAGGGCGACTACCTGGCAATAACGCCAGCAAAGGGCAATGCTCATCGAGTTCAAGTCGTTGCATAAGTTCAGCCCGGCTCCAGCCCTTCACACAGCTAACAACGCTCGGATTACCAACATAGCTGGCGTGAGCAATGCCGTGTTTATGAAACCATTCCACTTCAAAGGGAAGAATACAGGCCAGACGATCCTGAGATTTTATTAATTTGGCAACCCGCCAGGCACCCCATGCCCATAGCTTGGGGGCAATAAAATGCACGACCGGAATACCGAGCTGCCTGAGTTTGCGGCCCAGACGCATATGAAAACTGGAGAAATCGACCAGAATGGCCACATCAGGCTGCTGTTCTGCACACCAACCCAGCACCGAGCGTTCGATGCGGCGAATTTTGGACAGGGAGCAAAGAACATCGCCAATGCCCATAACATTCAATTCATGCATATGATGCAACGGTACACAACCGCGTAACTGCATCTGCTCACCGGCAATACCGACAATTTCGGAATCGGGATAGCGTTGTTTTAGTTCAGCAACGACAGTCGCCGCATGCATATCACCCGAAGTTTCACCTGCACTGATAAACAGGCGTCTCATCGAACCTGACCTTCAGAGTTCAGGCAATCACTGCGCCGTAGCACCATACACCGAAATAGCATACTGATCCGCCAGTTGCAGGAAACGCTGCCGTTCAATCATCAATGTCAAACCCGCCTCAATCACCAGCATGGTACAGCCGGAAGCATGCATCACTTCCAGCGTATCAGGCCCCACAGCCGGCACATCAAAGCGCAAATCCTGATTGGGTTTGGCCACTTTAATCACGGCAGCCTTGCCACCGCCGAGTTCGCCACCCCGTTTAATCGCTTCATCGGTACCCTCAATCGCCTCCACTGCGAGTACAGCCTGGTCCTGTACAACCACAGTCTGACCAATATCCAGCCCGGAAATACCTTTGGCCTGTTCAAATCCAAAGATAATCTCGGCGTTTCGTTTTTTGGCGACGGGACCTGCCAGATGCCCTGCTGATGCCAGCATCTCGCCGACATACAGGGTTTGATCAATCAGGGTCAGGCCAGCCTCGGCCAACAAATCTGCGATAGTATTCATAATGGAATCATCACGACGATCTTTCAATCGCATCAAGCCTTTCATGGCGGTTAAATCCGGCCGGAAGTTTCGGAACAGATGCAGTTTGCGTACTTTCCCGGCCATCACAACCTGCTCCACCCCTGCCCTTTTGAAGGCCTTGATCATGCCGCCAAGCTGACCCACATGCAGCCAGCAGGTTGATGCAGTCAGTTTTTCAATTTCAGGGAAGGTTTCCTCGCGCGCCGCCACGACATGGACTTCTTTGCCCTGCGCCTGCAATGCGGCAGCCAACTCCAGCGGGAAATGACCATAGCCGGCAATTAAACCAATTTTATTCAAGGCTTATTCAACGCTTACGAGACACGGCCATGCATCATCAGACCGCGTTTTGCCGAACGGATAAATTCAATCATATGGCGACCATCGTCATCATCGTCCGACAACAGTGATTCAGCCTCAAGCAGGCGTTCTTCCCGCTTGCCACTATCCTGCAATAACAAGCGATACACTTCTTTGAGTCTACCCACCTGTTTCAGGGAAAAGCCATGCCGTTTGAGGCCAATGATATTCAGACCGCTTAAGCCCGCGCGATAGCCGCCAGCCAGCAAAGTAAACGGCGTCACATCCTTGGTGACGCCGGACATACCGCCAATCATGCTCAGCCGTCCGATGCGCACAAATTGCTGAATAGCCGACAAACCACCAATAATGGCACCATCATCTACTTCGACATGGCCCGCCAGCGTGGCGCAATTGGCCAGTACAATACCGTTGCCAAGCATGCAGTCATGCGCAATATGCGCATAGGCCATCAGTATATTGTTGTTACCGATTCGGGTCACCATGCCTCCACCTTCGGTGCCTGCATTGATGGTTACATTTTCACGGATCTGGTTGTTGTCGCCAATAATCACTTCAGAGGCTTCACCGTGATACTTCAAATCCTGAGGAATCTGGCCAATGGAGGAAAACGGAAATATCCGGTTACCGCTGCCCATGCTGGTATGACCGCTAACCACCACATGCGATAGCAACTCACAATCATCGCCCATACTGACATCAGCGCCAATCACACAGTAAGGGCCGATCTTGATATCTTGACCGAGGCGAGCCCCTTCCTCAATCACGGCAGTTGGATGGATCATGGCTTACGCCTCGTCCTGCGGCACCAGTGTGGCCATCAGCGTGCCCTCGCAGACCAGTACGCCATCGACAAATGCCTCGCCGCGCAGTTTCCACATCGGCCCGCGCCGACGCAAACAGGTGAGTTCGAAAATCACCTGATCACCCGGTCGCACCGGTTTACGGAATCGCACCCCGTCAATGCCAGTGAAATAGACCAGATAGTCACGGTCATCCTCCACCGATTGAAACGCCAGCATGCCACCGGCCTGCGCCATAGCTTCAACCAGCAACACGCCCGGCATGACCGGGTGATTGGGGAAATGACCCGTAAACTGTGGTTCATTAATGCTTACATTCTTCAGCGCCCGAATCGATTTTTCCTTCTCGAAATCAAGAATACGATCAATCAAGAGAAACGGATAACGATGGGGAAGACGCTGCATAATCTCATCTATGCTTAATTCCGGCATATCACACTCCTTGGGGTAGTTCTGCTTTGGTTATGGCTAAAATCACTTGCGCTGTTGCGCTTTCCACATTTCAGGCAGTTTCTGCATCAAGGCTGAAACCTTGAAAAACAGCCGATAGGGTATGGCTGGAGATCCGGCATAGGTACCGCCCGCATCCAGATCCGACAACACGCCCGACTTTGCAGTAAGCTTCACACCATCGCCAATATGAAGATGGCCTGCAAGCCCTGCCTGTCCGCCAAACTGGCAGCCTTTACCAATCACTGTCGAACCTGAAATACCAACCTGGCTGGCCATAATACTATAGGCGCCAATGCGTACGTTATGCGCCACCTGTATCTGGTTATCCAGCTTCACACCGCGCTCAATCACAGTATCTTCAATGGCACCGCGATCAATACAGGTATTGGCACCGATTTCAACATCATCTTCGAGAATCACCCGGCCAGTCTGAGGAATCTTCAAGTGCTGCGAACCGCTCCATGCATAACCAAAGCCATCCGAACCAATGACAGCACCCGGTTGCAATATCACATCATTGCCAATCACACAGTTCTCTCGAACAACAACATTGGCATGCAACAGACAATGCTCTCCGATCCGGACATCATCCCCGATCACGCAACCGGCACCAATCATGGATCCGGATCCGATCTGTGCGCGGGCTCCAATCACTGCATGAGCGTCAACATCCACATTATCAGCCAACGTAGCCGCAGGATCAATCGCTGCGGTGCCATGAACCTGTCCGCTGGCCAGAGGGTGTGGATTAAAAAAGCGCTGTAATTGTGTAAAAGCCAGATACGGATCAGCAACCCGAATCACCACACAGTGTTCGGGAGCAGGATCATTTGTGGACAATAATACTGCTGCCGCGCCCGTATCCGATAAATCAGTCTTGTAACGTGGGTTCGCCAGAAATGAAACCTCCGAATCACCGGCTGCACGCAGCGTATTGACGCCGGTAATCCGGTCATGCGATAATTTTTCTCCGGCTATTCCTTCAGCAGCGCCATGGACAAGCTCGACAATTTCGAGCAATGAAACTGATTTCATACAGGAGATGGCTTATTTCTTATCCAACAGTTTTATAATTTCACCTGTCACATCATGTTTTGGATCGGCATAAATATAAAGCCGCTTTGGGGTAAGAAAATCAAGATGATGTTGTTTAGCATAGTCCGTCATCACTTTATTAAGCGCTGCCATACTGGCAATATCAATGCGATTTTTCTCAGTTGCAAAATCGCCCTGCGCATCCTCCATCATACGTTTGAATGCTGTTACCTTTTTTTGCAACTGTCGTTGTTTCTGAGCCATTTTTTCCGGTGCCATCGCAAATGACTGCTCCAGAAGCGCCTTTTTTTCTTGCGTTATAACGTCATTCAATGCTGTTATCTCTTTCATTTTTTTATCATTAAATGCCTGCAAACGCTTCATACCCTGCTTATGTGCAGCGGTACTCTCCAGAGCGCTATTGATATCGATGTAACCAATTTTCAATTCAGCGGCCTGGATACTGCCCAACCCAAACACATATACCGCGCCGATAGCTACCAATATGGATTTCATATTCATTTTTCTAATCATGCCGTACTCCTCTACTATTATACTATTTTAATCAATTAAAATGTGGATCCTATGGCAAACTCAAAACTCTTTTGAATATCATCCGGTTGTACCTTGATCGGAAATGCCCAGGTCAGGCCAATCGGTCCGATAGGTGAAATCCATTCAATGCCAAACCCTGCCGTATAGCGGACTAGGGATAAAGAAAATGGTTCATGTACATTAACCGGCACATTGCCAACCGATGTTGATGCCGTGCCCCAAAGCGTTCCCGCATCTGCAAAAAACAGCCCACGCAAACCCGAAGTCTGCATATATGGTAAGGGAAAAAACAGGTTTACAGATGCTGTAAGTTGATTATCACCACCAATCGCCTCCTGCGTTACCGGATCTCTAATGGTAAGGCCCAGGGTATCAAAGCCTCGAAAACTGCCGATACCGCCCAAAGAATAGCGCCGCCAAAGCGGCAGTTCCCTACCTGAAAAAGCACGGATAGCTTTGTATAGAAAAGATGGATTCAACACAAAATCATTTTTTTCGCCAAATGGCACATACCATTGACTCGAAACAGCCGCTTCGACAAATCTGTTCGGCCCGCCAAGCCCGGCGACCCCGATACTCACAGCATCCATATGCCCGCTGGTCGTT
>CAZDFL010000036.1:0-12213 GCA_964504835.1 uncultured Zetaproteobacteria bacterium | reverse complement strand
AGAGGACTGAAAATCCTCGTGTCGGGGGTTCGATTCCCTCCCTGCCCACCACTAACATGCATGCAGTGTTACACTAAATGCTAAAGGAGTTGCGAAGAATCGCAGCTCCTTTTTTATTGTTCCTTTTCATTTCAGCCTGTAACTATTGGACAGTCACGGACTCGCTTCATACAGTCTCAAACCATGAAAGCCTGCGAACTGTTATATCGAACCGCTCTTGAAACCGAATCAGAAAGAATATTGGTTATCAATGCCCATGCGCATGAACTACTGTTTAGGCTGAAACAGCAATGTAGCCATATGGATATTCAGCAGCATTTCAAACCTGTGCATGCCGCCATCAACAGTATCGGCCTGCCTGTTTCTCAGGATTGGCCTGCTACTGGCAAGATATATGACATGATTCTGCTGCTACCCTCTAAAAACAAACAACAGACCCATGCATGGATGGCAGAAGCCATGGACAAACTGCATGATAACGGTCAAATCATTGCGGCCTGTGCCAACAACCACGGGGCGAAAAGCTATGAATCGGCTCTGAAGCAACTGGCAGGCAATACCGTATCGCGTTCAAAATCAAAGTGCCGAATTTTTTCCGCCCGTAAGACCTCGGCATTCAATGCTGAATTGGCAAAGCAGTGGATTGATACCGCTCAACCTCACCACATCGATAGCCATGGACTGATTTCACGACCGGGGCTGTTTAGCTGGGATCGGGCGGATAAAGGCTCTACCCTGTTGCTCGGGCAACTGCCCTCCCTGACCGGCACAGGCATGGATTTATGTTGCGGTTACGGACTATTGGCCAATACGATTCTGCATAGCCAGGCAAGGGTGAAACAAATCCACCTGGTTGAAGCAGACCGGCTGGCGCTGGACTGCGCTATCCAGAATACACAGCCATGGGAACAAAATATTCATCCTCATTGGTCAGATGCCGCATCCGAAGCATTGCCGGATGCGTTGGACTGGATTGTTTGCAATCCACCATTTCACAGCGGCCAGAGCAGAGATGTAGAGCTGGGACAATCCATCGTATTGCATGCCTGCAAGAGCCTGAGACAAGGCGGAATGCTGTATCTGGTCGCCAACCGGAAACTGCCCTATGAGAGACTGCTACAATCAGAGTTACGCCAATGCCAAACGCTGATTGAGGCTGACGGATTTAAAGTCATGCAAGGAATACGCTGATGAAAATAACAGAACGGCTCGATAAACTGCTCGCCAATCTCGGCTACGGGGCGAGAAAAGATGTGCGACACTGGATTAAAGCAGGCTGGATTACGGTGGATGGAAAGCCAGCTATATCACCAGCGCAGAAAGTGTTGGCCGATCAGGTGCGGCTGGAAGGCAAACAACTGGATCACCCGGACGGGCTGACCATTATCTATCACAAACCATTGGGAGCTGTCTGTTCGCGCAAGGAGAATGGCCGCCTGATTTATGCCGATTTTCCTACTCGCTGGATTGATCGCAAACCGCCATTATCCAGCGTCGGCAGGCTCGACAAAGACACCTCCGGGCTGCTCATTATCACCGATGACGGGCAACTCAATCATCAACTGACCAGCCCCAAACGCCATATTTCCAAAACCTATGCGGTCACGCTGCATCAACCGCTCGATGGCAGTGAAGTGGCACGTTTTGCCAGCGGTACGCTGATGCTGGAAGATGATGACCGACCGTGTCTGCCAGCCGAACTATCTATTGGCAGTGAAACCGAAGCTGAGTTGATTCTGCATGAAGGCCGTTATCATCAGGTGCGGCGCATGTTTGCCGCCATCGGCAATCATGTGACCGGGCTCAAACGCACCCATATCGGCGCGCTGTCTCTGCAACAAACAGGGCTGGCCGCAGGCGAATATACAACCACCACGCCGGCGGAACTCATGTGCCTGATCACTGCCGACAAGCAATAAATACAGACCCTGCCAGCGCACAAAAAAAAGCCCCTGCAAGCAGGGGCAATGCATCATCGCAGCTTAATCATCATCACTTTCGTGGCTGTCATGCCCACCGTAGCGACTGCCATAGCGTTCATCGCTGCGATTGTATGAACGCTGATAATTCCGGCTCAATCGATCCAGATTACGACGAGCCGGGTAATAGTCCGGATCCAGCCTCAGGGCATGCTTAAAATGGCCTCTGGCAGCACGATCTTTACCTCTTAACACCAACGCCACGCCAAGGTCGTTATGGGCAGCCGGATTATTCGGGCAATAACGCAAGCCTTTTTTCAACAGATAAACTTTTCGATCCAGGTTCCGTGCCCGATAAGCACGGTTAAAATACTGCTCCCCTTTACGGCAGGCTCTGCGATGATAACGCGGTGCCGACGTGCGAATTCCCTGTTCGCGCTGTTCAGCCAGTACAGCTCCGGCCAGTGCACCGAGCGCACCACCAATAGCAGCGCCTTCGGCAGCATTGCCACTCTGATGACCAATCACAGCACCGGCCGCTGCACCCAACACAGCCCCTTGCGAGGTTGTACGCTGCTGATAAGGCGTAGCACAAGCCGATAATAGTAAAATGATAGATATAGAAATAATCTGTTTCATGGTTTCTCCTTGTCAGGGCAAGACTACGCAGACAATCAGGAGCGACAACACGTAAATCTTTCACGTCATGGCGGTTTTATTGCTCACTCGCTGAAATCGAAAAAGAAAATGGTCGGGGTGAGAGGATTCGAACCTCCGGCCTTACCGTCCCGAACGGTACGCGCTACCAAGCTGCGCCACACCCCGATGTGTGAACAGGCAGCGCATATTAAAAGGCTAGCTTGTCAGTGCAACATTTAATCAGGTTAATAAGGCCGATGTGCCGAGAAATCAGCCAGGTCGGCCAGTAATTGCCGAATCTCAGTATCAGCATGATCGGGCAACAAGCGTTTGGCGCGCTCGGCATAATCATTGGCCCGCCGCATGGCAAAGTCTGAACCACCCTGCGCCGCCACATGCTCACGCACCCATTGACGGTCACCCTCTTCATACGAGCCGCGTTCGGCAATCGTTTCTACCCGACTGGCTAATTCCGCATCCTGACCCATGGCATAAATAAGCGGCAGGGTAATCTTGCCCTCTTCGAGATCGTGCCCAACCGGCTTACCGGCCTCTTCAGCCTCAGCCAGATAATCCAGCGCATCATCCATCAACTGGAATGCCACGCCCAGACACATGCCGTATTCCGCCATTTGCGCCACCACTTTGGCAGACTGGCCGGCTACATGCGCCCCTACTTCAGTGGCGGCCTTGAACAGAACCGCTGTCTTGCGCTCAATCACTTCCAGGCACTCGGCCTCGGTCATTTCCAGATGAAAGGTGCGCGTTAACTGCAATACTTCGCCTTCAGCCAGTGCATTGGTGACATCACTCATCAGCTTCAGCATGGCCATATCGCCATCGCTGACCATCATCTGGAATGCGCGTGAAAACAGAAAATCGCCAACCAGCACAGAAGCCTGATTGCCCCAGACGCCATTGGCCGATGGCGCACCACGCCGCTGGTCGGATGAGTCGACCACATCATCATGCAATAATGAAGCCGTATGAATAAATTCAACCACCACGGACAACGGGATATGGCGCTCGCCCTGATAGCCGAACAGGCGCGCAGTCAGCAAACACAGCAATGGCCTTAAACGTTTGCCGCCGCTGTTGACGATATAATGACCAATGGCGGGAATCATCATAATATCAGACTGAAGATTCTGATGTATGCACGCATTCACCTGCGCCATATCGGATTGGCACAGGTCGATAGCGCGTTGCAGCGAGGTATGAATAGCAGAATCAGTCACGAGCGCTGCATCGTAAGCATGCGTTTCGTGCCGTCAAGCCAAAGCGGCGCTATCATTCTGCGCATGGAAATCATCCTCGCCTCACGCTCCCCTCGCCGCCTCACCCTGCTGCAAAGCGCTGGTCTGGCTGTAGAAGTACGCCCATCCCATATTGATGAAACGCCGTTGCCGGGTGAATCAGTCACTGATCTGGTAAGCCGGTTAAGCCGCAACAAAGCGCTGGCCTGCGAGGTGCCGGGCCATATGCAGAACAACGTGCCAATAATCGCCGCTGATACGCTGGTCGCTATTGGCAGCCATGTGCTCGGACAGCCGCGAGACCTGGCTCATGCCAAAACCATGTTGCAACAGCTCTCCGGCCATGCGCATCAGGTGATTACCGGCGTTTGCGTGCGCCTGGGCGACCAGCTTGTTCAACAGAATGTTGTGACGCGCGTACGTTTCAGAGCACTGGGCCATGCCGAAATCGACACCTATCTGGCGCATAATGATGTACTCGACAAAGCAGGCGCTTATGCCGTGCAAGCTGGTGCAGCCAGTTTTATTGAATCGATTGAAGGCCCGCTGGATAATGTAATTGGCCTGCCGGTGCGCGTCACGCTGCAATTACTATCCGAAATCCGATAATCCCAGGCGTATCCTTCAAACATTTGATTCTTCTTCGTGTACTTCGTGGCCTTCGTGGTGAATAATCGCGCTTAAATAATTTTTTAGGATCATCATCATGAGCGTAGAATTACTGGTAAACGTAGCGCCATTTGAAACACGCATTGCGCGTATCGAAAATGGCCAGCCTGAAGAGATTTATATCGAACGCGAACGCGGACTGAAAGGTAATATATACAAGGGTCGCGTTCAGCGCGTACTGCCCGGCATTCAAGCTGCCTTTGTGGATATCGGCATGCAAAAAGCAGGTTTCCTGTATGTCGGCGATATTGCCACGACCAAGCAAAACGATGATGGCTTCTCTGAAGCGCTGAACCATGCTGAAGAAGCAGAAGCAGACGCTGAATCCACTGAACGGCCATCATCTCGCCGTAATGCACCGCCAATTTCCAGCCTGATCAAGGATGGTCAGGATCTGATGGTGCAGGTCTCACGTGAGCCGATTGCATCCAAAGGGCCGCGTTTAACCAGCCAGATCGGGCTGCCTGGCCGTTATCTGGTGTATTTGCCCAATCTGGATCATACCGGTATCGCCAGACGCCTCGAAGATCCGATTGAACGTGACCGACTACTGAAAATATGCAAAGCCATGAAACTAAAACAGGGTGGCATCATTATTCGCACCGTTGCCGAGGGCAAAGAAGAACCTGAACTGCAACAGGATCTCGATTTTCTGCTACGCCTGTGGGCCGATATTGAAAAAAGAACCATCAATGCCGCCCCCGGCTCGATGATTCACAAAGAGTTAAACCTGTATCTGCGCGTCATGCGCGATTATGTCGATGCAGATGTGGAGAAAATCCATATCGACTCGCGTGAAGCCTATGAAACCATGAAAAAATTCGCCCGACGCTTTATGCCGGAAGTGGCTAAAAAACTCTATTATTACCCCGGTCAGCGGCCTATTTTCGATGTTTACGGGGTTGAAGAAACCTTGGAACGCGCCTTGCAACGACGCGTACCATTAAAATCCGGCGGTCATATTGTTATTGATCAAACCGAAGCGCTGATTGCCATTGATGTGAATTCCGGCTCATTTGTCGGCTCCCGAAACATGGAAGAAACCGGATTCAAAACCAATCTGGAAGCCGTGCATGAAATCGTGCACCAGCTACGCCTGCGTAATCTCGGCGGCATCATTGTGATCGATTTTATTGATATGGAAGAAGAAAAAAATAAGCTGAAACTGATTGAAGTGCTGGAAGATGCCTTGAAGCGAGACAAGGCAAAAAACCATATCGTACAATTCTCTGAATTGGGGCTGGTCGAGATGACCCGCAAACGCACCCGCGATTCGCTGGGGCGTATTCTGCTCAATGAGTGCAGTTGCTGTAACGGCATCGGACTGGCCAAAAGTCCGTCTACCATCTGTTATCAGCTGTTCCGCGAAGTGGTAGCCGAGGCGCGTACGTATCCCTGCGAGAGACTCACGGTAATTGCGCATCCGGATATTATTGATCTGATGCTGGGCATAGAAAATGAAAGTGTGCTGCAACTCGAAGCATTCCTGAAGAAAGAAATCTCGCTGGAAAGCAATGAACATTTTGCGCTGGCGCATTATGAAGTGGTATTGAAATAACAGAGACAACTAGCATGCCACTACCGTTACAACTGTATGTCCACATACCTTTTTGCGTGCATAAATGTCATTACTGCGACTTCAATTCGCATGAGCGCACGCAACCCGACTGGAGCGCGTACCAGCAAGCGTTGATTAGCGAATTAACGCACTGGGCTAAAACACCCGAATTTATCGGACGTAACGTAAGCACCATATTTTTTGGCGGCGGCACCCCTTCGCTGGCACCGCCTGCCCTGATTGAGGCGGTCATCAATACCGCTCGCAGCTATTGCGGCATTGGAGATGGCGCAGAAATAACCCTGGAAGCTAATCCAGGCACAGTCGATGCAGATCATTTCCGCGCCTACAAGCAAGCTGGCATCAACCGTCTGTCGATCGGGGTGCAAAGTCTGGATGCAAGTGAATTGCGCTGGCTGGAGCGTATTCACGGGCGCGATGAAGCCATTTCCGCCTTTCATGCCGCCCGCAAGGCAGGATTCTCCAATATCAACCTGGATCTGATGTATGGCCTGCCCAAACAAACGCTGCCTGACTGGCTACATACATTGCAGACAGCCATTGCATTGGCACCGGAGCATTTATCCTGTTACCAACTGACAGTTGAACCGCATACCCGACTCGCTGCCGCCCATGCACAAAAACCATATCCACTGCCGGATGATGATACAGCACTAAGCATGTTTTTTGAGACACGGCAGCACACTCAGGCTGCCGGTTATGAAGCTTATGAAATATCCAATTTCGCCAAGCCCGGTCTTAAATGCCGACATAATGACGGCTACTGGTTATATCACGATTACATCGGCATTGGCGCAGGCGCATCGGGGAAATGGGATCATTCAGGGGATCATTTGAGAGGTAAAACCGTTGGCGGCATTACGCGCTATAGCAATATCCGCACTCCCGAACGTTATACCGAAATGGCTCTGACGCAAGGGGCTGCCATCAACAGCCAAGAATCACTTAAGCGAAATCAAGCCGCTGCCGAGGCCTGCTGGCTGGGCTTGCGGCGCAGCGAAGGCATCAACCGCCAGGCCTTCCAGCAGCGTTTCGGTTTCGATGTATGGCAATATTTCCTGCCGAAACTGCAAACATGGAAAAACAACGATATGCTGGTGATACGAAACGATTCCGTTCAACTATCAGAATCAGGCATTGCCCTCGCTGATACCATTTCGGCATCAGTTCTATAATAGCCAGAACCAAACAGGCTTGAACCAGTACACAGAGGAAAAGCAGAGAAAACCAAAACATAAAGATTTTGATCTCCTCTGTGCTCTCTGTGTACTCTGTGGTGAGAATCTTTTGATTTTATGATTTCGATTTCTTGTGCCGTTGCACAAGATATTTTACGGATAAAGGTATATTCCTTGCAAATTGAAAACATAGTTTTTAATATGCAAGGATGATTCAACGTTTGGTTACCCGAAAAGTTAAAGAAGCACTTGCGCGTCAGGCTGCTGTCGCTCTGATTGGCCCCAGACAAGTTGGCAAAACCACCCTGGCATTTACGCTGGCTGAACAAAAAAACGCCATCTATCTTGATCTCGAATCCCGTACGGATCGTGACAAGTTGAGTGATCCCGAACTTTTTCTCAGACAATTTGAAGACAGGCTGGTTGTACTTGACGAAATCCACCGCATGCCGGAACTATTCCAGACGCTGCGAGGACTTATTGACCAGGGGCGCCGAAATGGCCACAAAACGGGGCGCTTTCTGGTGCTAGGATCGGCATCAATAGAATTGCTACGCCAGTCCGGTGAAAGTCTGGCTGGTCGAATCGAATATATTGATATGGCGCCGCTGAACCTGCTGGAAATAGAACAGAGTGACGTTGCTATGAATCGCCTGTGGTTACGCGGTGGATTCCCGGAATCATATCTGGCGACCAGCGATCAGGATAGTTTACTGCTGCGAGACAGTTTTATCCGCACATATCTGGAACGGGATGTTCCCCAATTCGGGCCACGCATTGCATCGGACACATTGTCGCGATTGTGGACGATGCTGGCGCACAATCAGGGCGCTCTGCTCAATGTATCAAGGCTTGCAGCCGGCTTATCCATTTCCGCACCTACGGTTACTGCATATATCGGCCTGCTGGTCGATCTATTGCTGGTTCGCCGTTTACCGCCCTATCATGCCAACATCGGCAAAAGACTGGTGAAGTCGCCCAAAACCTATATCCGCGACAGTGGGCTTGCGCATGCGCTGCTTGGCATTGAAGGGGCTAATGAACTGGCAGGCCATCCTGTTGTTGGTTTGAGCTGGGAGGGTTATGTCATCGAAACGCTATTGACTGTAGCGCCTCGCCGCACAAAAGCGAGTTTTTACCGTACTGCCGCAGGTGCGGAAATTGACCTTATGCTTGAACTTGGCGGTCTCCACGGCATCTGGGCTATCGAAATAAAACGCGGACTCACCGCCAAACCACAACGCGGATTCTATCATGCGCTGGACGATTTGAAGCCGACAAAAACTTTTGTGGTTTATTCCGGCGATGAACGATATCCATTAAGCCAGGATATTGAGGTCATTGGGCTGCATGAAATGACTCAGGAACTGGCGTCACTTTAACCTGGAAAGTGACCCCCCCCTATATGTGGTGCCAGTGGGAGATAATCGGATAAGCACGGAATTTACTTGGCGATCTTAGCGTCTTGGCGATAGCCAGGGTTGAAAAGCAATGATCTCGCAGGGTCGCAAAGAAAGCGAGATCATACGAAGCGTATTGATGTCCATGATATTTAAATGTAGAGTTCAAATATCATGGATAAAAATAGAGTTATTCGAGACAAGGTAGATGCATTATTAGACATGTTTCCCGTCGTGGCTATCGTCGGCCCGCGTCAGTGCGGGAAATCAACATTTGTTAAAAACCTGCGACCTGACTGGAAGTATTATGATCTGGAGAGCCCGGATGACTATCAGTTGATCAGCAGTGATCCAGTTGCATTTTTTTCTATCAATCATCGTCATATTATTATTGATGAAGCACAGCAATACCCTGAAATTTTTAAAACACTCCGAGGTGTTATTGATGCCGACAGAAAACACAAAGGCCGTTTTATTATCACCGGCTCCAGTTCCCCGGATATTGTCAAAGGGGTTAGCGAAAGTCTGGCCGGCAGGATTGCAACGGTTGAAATGGCACCGTTCAAACAATGTGAGTATTATGAGAAAAATCTCTCTGATTTTTATGCCATACTGACTGGCGCTGGCGGCATCGATGATCTGATGCAACTTCAACCTGCACATAGCCTGGAACAATCCATGGCTGTGTGGCTTAAAGGCGGCTTTCCGGAACCATTGATAGAGAGTGAAATTAATGAGGATTTCTACAGACAATGGTTTGAAAATTATATGGCAGATTATGTCAGCAGAGATATCAGGGGGCTGTTCCCACGTCTGAATATTCACAATTTCAGGCGATTTCTTACGCTGCTGGCTCAATTTTCCGGCCATCAACTGAATATGAGCACCATGTCGAGAGCACTGGAAACAAGCGTTCCGACAATCAGGGATTATCTGGATATCATCCATCAGACATTCCTGTGGCGAAATCTGGATGCATATACCAACAATCCGGCCAAGAAAGTACAGAAATCAAAAAAAGGTTTGTTTCGGGATCAGGGGGTTCTGCATTATTTACTTAAAATCACAGATCTGGACACTCTGCTGATCCACCCGGCAGCAGGATTCTCCTTTGAAAGCTTTGTCATCGAAGAAATCATTCGGGGACTTCAGGCAACCATGGCGACACAGCTCGACTTCACCTATTACAGAACAATAGATAAATCGGAAATTGACCTGATCGTGGAAGGTAGCTTTGGCGTAATTCCGGTGGAAATAAAATTAGCGTCTGGGGTGAAACCACAATCACTGCGCGCCCTGGAAATTTTCATCTCAGACCTTCATGCTCCGTACGGCATTCTGATCAATAGAGGCAAAAGAATCGAGCGCCTTAGCGCCAACATCATTCAAATCCCGGTCAATTATACTTAAGGCATACATGATCCATATATTGAACATGTCTTCCATACATGCTAAGATTCACTTGTTTGAAAACAGGAGTAACTATGAGAGTCGTATCATTTACCGAAGCCAGAAATGGCTTGAATCAGGTATTGAACCAGGTGGAAGAGGATGCCGATTTCACCGTCATTCATCGTCGTGATCGAGGCGATGCCGTTGTCATGGGTCTGGATTATTTTAATAGCATGATGGAAACCCTCTATCTTTTGGAGTCCCCGGCAAACGCCAGGGATCTCATGGAGAGCATCCGGCAGTACAAGGCCGGGAAGGCCAAGGTCAGAGATTTGATAGATGAGTAAACAGCTTGTCTGGACTGACAAGGCATGGGAAGGGTATCTCTGGTGGCAGACTCAAGACAGAAAACCCCTGAAACGGATCAACACGCTAATCAAAGATGTGAAGCGGGATCATTTTTCAGGGATTGGTAAACCTGAACCATTAAGGGAGAGTCTGTCAGGCTTTTGGTCAAGGCGAATAGACGAAACCAATCGCTTGGTCTATGCCGTCGATGAAACTCACATCACCATCATATCTTGCCGCAAGCATTACGATTGAGCTACCAAACAGGATATTTGGGAATGTGCGGCTAAAGCCACGCCCAAATCATTTTGAGTAGTTATTTAGTTTTAGTTATTTACCGCAACTGAACCTGTAGACACAATACCTAAGGGTGTAGCCACTGTGACTGTCAAAGTTCCGGATGGCGTTGCATCTGTACAAAATGCCGCTACAGCAGGTGGCCCGACAACAGCAGCGGTAAAGGTAGCATCTGACTTCAGACCAACCGTATAATCAAATGCCGCTGGCGATGTTGCCACTTTGGCGCTGGTATTGGGCACCACAAACGAAGTAGTTCCTGTTAATGTGCCATTGTTCGTGGCAAATGTAATGGTTGTGCCCACTGGCATGGCATTGCCATTCACATCAGTGATTCGGAACGTTGCTGTCGCTGGCGTATTGCATAGCGCTCCCACATTATTACCGCCTAAATTTACCGCTACAGGTGGCGTAATTGTCGCAGCAGAACTCGAAAAAACAATCACAATACTATCTCTTACATGCATTGTTTGTGATGCCGCACAAAAGTCACCTGGAGCTGGCGGATTAGAACGCAATGCAGGGTCACACAATACACCACTGTACTTACCATCAACTGGAGTAAAAGCGTTAAAAGCAGGAGGATCAATAAAAAAATCAATAAATGGCTCTGTCGCCACGCCTGTTACAACCCCACCAGCCAAAATTAAACCATTTGGAATTTGGGCAGCAGGGAGAGAGTTCAAAGTACTCTCATCAAAATCAACAAAAGCTTCATTCAAATCTGTTGGTATGCCATTCACATCAATCATTTCGTTTATGCCAGCATTGTTATCAGCCAGTCCATTACCGTTCAGATCAATAAATGATTCCTCACCAACAGCATAAGCCAACACGGTCACGCGCCCATCCAATGGCCTTGGGTTGGCGCTGGTCAGAGTGGACGAACAAGCCCCTCCAACTACCGAACAGGTGCCGACAATCTGGCCGCCTTCTGAAACGAAATTAACAGCTGTACCATCTGGGACAGGGTTATTGAAATGATCAGATAAACGCATCGTCAACACCGTCGTGGTTCCATCCACATTCCAGCCTTCGATATTCAGTTTCGTAGCAGACAGGGAAGCGCTGTCCTGATCAGGGATGCCCGTAGTAATCGTCAACACATCTGACAGGGTTTGAAGCGTCACGCCCGTTCCCGGTGTCGTTGCAATCACGCGCACCGGCGTACTGACTGTGCCTGAGGAAACCACAGTGCTAACCTGCCCCAGCGCATCGGTTGTCCCGTTGGGTTGAGAAAGCGTAATGCCGCCAACAGACGTACTTAAAGCAAACGACACCACCTTGCCAGCCAACGGATTGCCTGCGGTATCCAGCACTTTGAATGTTACGATTGATGTTTCCTGCCGACCAGCGCCTCCGGTTCCTTTCAGAGCAATCTGAGCCGGAACTGCTGAAATAAACTGAATAGATCCAGAACTTGGTGGTATGATGGTAAGCGTCCCGGCACGCGTAACGCCTGCCACGCTTGCTGTAATCAAATCAGCCGCTCCACAGCCTTTATCGGTGTAAGTCGCAGTAGCCGTTCCGCCTACC
>CAZDFL010000035.1:0-12225 GCA_964504835.1 uncultured Zetaproteobacteria bacterium | reverse complement strand
TTCATCAATCAGATTCGCATGAAAATCGGCGTGATGTTCGGTAATCCGGAAACCACGACTGGCGGTAATGCCTTGAAATTCTATGCTTCCGTGCGGCTCGATATTCGCCGTATTGGTGCGATCAAGAAGGGCGATGAAGTATTGGGTAATGATACCCGCGTTAAAGTGGTGAAAAATAAAATGGCACCGCCGTTTAAGCAGGCGAATTTTTCCATTATGTATGGCGAGGGCGTATCGCATGGCGGCGAAGTGCTCGATATGGGCGTGAAATATGGCTTCGTGAACAAGAGCGGCGCATGGTATGCCAAGGATAATGAAAAAATTGGTCAGGGTCGCGATAACGCCATCAAGTTTTTGAAAGAGCATCCCGATATGCTGGCGGAAGTGGAAGCCAAAGTGCGGGCTGAACTGGGCATGGGGGCTGAGGCAGAGACCACTGAATAAAGAGCACCTGAGTACAGAAAAAAAGGCAGCATATAACTATGCTGTTCGCTTGCTGACCCACCGTGAATTCTGCGAGACTGAGATGCGCCAGCGGCTGACTGGTCGTGAATTTGAAGATGACGTTATTCATTGGACGATCAATCAGCTTGTGCAGGATGGTTATCTCAGTGAGATGCGTTTCGCGGAAAGCTTTGTGCGTTCGCGTTTGAAAAAAGGCGAAGCGCCCTGGTTGGCGGCCAAACGGGCTGAACAGAAAGGGGCAAAACCCGATGCTGTGCAAGCGGCATTGGTTGAACTAACCGAGAATTACGATGCCGAAGAGGTGGCGCGGGATTTAATGCAGACGCGCGATCCGGGTGGGTTGCGATTTGAAGATGAACGGGTCTGGCAGCGTCAGGCTCGTTTTTTGCGGAATAAAGGTTTTAATGCTGATATTATTCTGCGCGTGTTGAAGTCGCGTTAAGGTTATAAAGTCAAAAGCGTTTACCGCAGAGTACGCAGAGGAAAAGCAATAGCAGTATTTGGTTTGATTTTCATCTGTGTTCATCTGTGTTCATCTGTGGTTCGATTATAAGCGGAGGGTTTCCGGTGAAGACATCCGAGATTCGTCAAAAATTTCTGGAATATTTTGCCTCGAAGGGGCATCAGGTGGTGGAATCCAGTTCGCTGGTGCCGCATGGCGATCCGACCTTGATGTTCGTCAATGCGGGCATGGTGCAGTTCAAGAATGTGTTTCTGGGCAATGAAACGCGCTCTTATGTGACAGCCACTTCTTCACAAAAATGTGTACGCGCCGGTGGCAAACATAATGATCTGGAGAATGTGGGGCGTACAGCACGCCACCATACTTTTTTTGAAATGCTGGGTAATTTCTCCTTCGGCGATTATTTCAAACATGATGCCATTGCCTATGCCTGGGAATTTCTCACGGTTGAATTGAAACTCGATGCCAATCGTCTGTTTGTGACCGTTTTTGAAGAAGATGATGAAGCTTATGATATCTGGACCAAAGAGGTCGGTATTGCGGAGGATAAAATCGCCCGCATTGGTGCCAAGGATAACTTCTGGTCGATGGGGGACACAGGCCCCTGCGGCCCGTGTTCGGAGATTTTTTACGATCATGGCGCCGATGTCTGGGGTGGCCCGCCGGGAACGCCCGATGAAGAAGGCGACCGCTATGTGGAAATCTGGAATCTCGTTTTCATGCAGTATGATCGCGATGAAGAGGGCGTACTAACGCCGCTGCCCAAACCCAGCGTCGATACCGGCATGGGGCTGGAGCGCGTTGCTGCCGTATTGCAGGGCACGCACAACAATTACGATATCGACCTGTTTAAAAACCTGATCGATAAAGCCTGCGACGTGACAGGTGTTTCGTTTGGAGAGGATGCGGACAAGGATGTTTCCTTGCGTGTACTGGCAGATCATTTGCGTTCGGTAGCGTTTTTGCTGGCTGATGGTGTATTGCCCAGCAATGAAGGGCGCGGTTTTGTGCTCAGGCGGATTCTGCGCCGTGGCTGCCGTCATGGTCGTTTGATCGGCATGCAGGAGGCGTTCATCTACAAGCTGGTGGAAGCGCTGGTCGATGAGATGGGCAATCATTTCAACGAATTGCAGGAGAATCAGGCCAATATCGAGCAGGTTATTCGCATTGAGGAAGAGCGTTTTATCAAAACGCTGGATAAGGGCTTGAAGCTGGTTGAGCAGGCTGTTCGTGATGCAGGGTCGGGTGGCACGATTCCAGGTCAGGTGTTGTTCACATTGTACGATACTTTTGGCTTTCCGACTGATTTGACTGCTGATATTCTCAAGGGTTCTGACATCCATCTGGATATGGCCGGTTTTGAAACATGCATGGAAGAGCAGCGCAGCCGCGCCCGTGCGGCCTGGGGTGGCTCGGGTGAATCGGCGTTGCCGAAAGCGCTGTTTGAATTGCGTGAGAAACATGGGCCGACTGAATTCCTGGGTTATACCACATTGCAGGCGGAAGGGGCGATTACCGGCCTGATTCAGGATGGTGAAGCAGTCGAATCCCTGAGCGAAGGTGAGGCCGGTTGGGTCATCGCCAATCAGACACCGTTCTACGGCGAGTCCGGTGGCCAGGTCGGTGATACCGGTATAATCAAGGTAGCCGGTGGTGAATTTGTGGTTAGCGATAGCAAAAAACTGCTCTCCGACCTGTTCGTGCATGTAGGCAAGGTGTCATCAGGCTCCGTCACGGTTGGCACTATCGCCCATCTCTCGGTCGATGCCGAGCGCCGCAATGCTATTCGCCGCAACCATACGGCAACGCATTTGATGCATGCCGTCTTGCGCGATGTGCTGGGTGAACATGTCAAACAGGCAGGTTCGCTGGTCAATGCGGAACGATTACGCTTTGATTTCAGCCATTTTCAACCCATATCCAAAGCAGAACTTCAACAGATCGAGGCAGCGGTCAATGCTGCTACGCTGGCCAATGATGCGGTTGAAACGAAGTTGATGACGCAGGATGAAGCGATTGCATCCGGTGCGATGGCCTTGTTTGGCGAGAAATACGGCGATGAAGTGCGCGTGGTGTCGGCTGGTTTTTCCACTGAATTGTGTGGTGGTACGCATGTCTCGGCGACCGGTGATATCGGCCCGTTCCGCATCCTGTCGGAGACTGGCATTGCCGCCGGTGTGCGCCGCATCGAAGCGGTGACCGGTGCAGCTGCCTATCAGAGTTTTGTCGATGATATCAACACCCTGAACGAGGCCGCAGGACATCTGAAAGTACGTCCGTTTGAGGCCGCTGAAGCGATTGCGAATTTACAGGGTAAACTGAAACAGACGGAAAAAGAACTGGAAAGCCTGCGCGCCAAGCAGTCCACCGGCTTGCTCGATAATTTAATCGGGCAGGCGGTAGATGTGAATGGCGTAAAACTGTTGGCGGCGGAAGTGTCCGGCGTGAAGAATTTACGCGATTTTATGGACAAGGCCAAGGGCAAGTTAAAATCCGGTATATTGGTATTCGGCCAGAAAAATGGCCCGAAAGTACAACTCATTGCCGGTGTTACGAAAGATTTGGTCGGCCAGTACAATGCTGGCAATATCGTACGTGAAGTCGCAACTATCTGCGGCGGCAAGGGCGGAGGCAAACCGGATATGGCCATGGCTGGCGGTACGGAACCGGATAAACTAAAAGCGGCTTTGGCTGCTGTTGCTGGATTGCTTAAGGGTTAACATGAAATAAGTAACGCGCCTGCATTTTTTGGTTGTTGAATACGGAGATACGAAATGATTGTTACTCGAATAAAGCTAAAGAATTGGCGTAACTTTAAAGATGTTGATATTCCATTAAGAGATCGAGCCTATCTTATTGGACCAAACGCTTCGGGTAAATCTAATTTTCTTGATGTTTTTCGGTTTCTTCGCGATATCTCAAACCCTTCAGGCGGCGGTCTGCGAAAGGCGATTTCGGATAGAGGTGGCATCAAAAAGGTTCGTTGGCTCCCAAGCCGAGATGCGGTGGTTTCAATAGAAATCCACCTTGCTCAAGGGCCTGACGATGTGGCCGAGTGGAAATATTCATTGGCTTTTCGCAGTGAAGGAACAGGCCTACAGCGACCTGTCGTAACGAATGAGTGTGTTATCCGTCATAATAAAACCATATTGAGTCGTCCTGATTCCGGGGATGAAGTCGATACTGAAAGGCTTACACAGACTCATTTAGAACAGATTAATACGAATGGGGCATTTCGCGATATTGCCGAGACTTTTGATTCGGTTACTTATTTGCATTTGGTGCCTCAATTGTTGAAGTTTAGCGACCAACTTGGTGGTAATCGCTTGTCTGGAGACCCCTTTGGACAGGAGTTCTTAAATCGAATTGCAAAATGTACTGAAAGAACCCGTGATGCCCGTCTGCGTAAAATTCAAAAGGCGCTCTCAGTTGCTGTTCCTCAGTTTGAAGATTTAAAGTTTGTTCAAGATGAAATAACAGGGAGGCCACACCTTGAGGCGCGATACAAGCATTGGCGGCCCAAGGCCGGCTTGCAAAGAGAAGACGAGTTTTCGGATGGTACTTTGCGCCTTTTAGGCTTGATGTGGTCCTTGCTGGATGGAGATTCAATGCTTTTGCTGGAGGAGCCTGAGTTGTCGCTGAATGATGGCATTGTGTCTCAAATCCCAATGCTTATTTCAGGCATGCAGCGTAAAGCCAAGCATCGCAGGCAGGTCATCATTACAACCCACAGTGAAGCTTTGTTGAATAATGAAGGAATTGATGGGCGGGAGGTGATCCGTCTTGAACCGACAGAAAATGGCACTGAAATGTTACTGCCCAATGAGGAAGAGACCGTGGCATTGAAGGCAGGGCTGACACCTGCTGATGTAATACTATCTAAAACGCGTCCTCACCAAGTTGAACAACTCTCTTTGCTAGAATAATGGCTCAATCCATCGGCATTGCGACAGAAGATGTGTTAAGTGAAGACGTAGTTGAAAAACTACTGAATAGCGCACCTGTTGATTTCAATATTGTATGGAAACAGAGAAAGCAGGGATTTGGATATTTGAAAAAGAACATCAGAAAATTTAATAAAATTGCAAATACCTATCCGGTTTTATTACTCACCGACCTTGATCTTTCAGCCTGTGCTTCCGAATTAACGGCAAGCTGGCTAACCATACCTCAAAATCCCGATTTTTTGTTTCGTGTGGCAGTTAGAGAAGTTGAGTCATGGTTACTGGCTGATCGCGAAGCTATGGCGCGTTTTTTACATATCAGTTCCGCACAGTGTCCTGATAGCCCTGATGATATTATTGATCCCAAACAAGCATTACTGAACCTTGTAAGGAAATCCAATAACCGAGCACTCAAACAGGATATATTGCCTGCAAAGGGCTCTATGTCTTCTGTTGGGCTGGGTTATAATGCGCGGCTCTCTGATTTTGTATGGAACTATTGGGATGTAAATAGAGCGGTTGCTCAATCCGATAGCTTAAATCGCGCCTGGAAAAGAGTATGCGCATTGAAAGACGAATGAACCCTGACGGGTAGGTATCCCTAAGTCGGAATGGATGACAGTGAAAATATAGTATTAGGGCGTGTGCAAGCAATACCATAACTTGTAAAATGAAAGGTAAAGTTTGGTTTTGCAAGGTACGAAGCTGGCATTTGCTGATCGTTAGATGAATGACTGGGTTTTTCTTGTTCGCGAACAGGGTTGCTGATTATAAAAAAATATTTTATGCGATCAGAGGATTGGACATGAGTGAAATAATATTGGCTGGCGTGATTGTTCTGATTCTGGCCTTGTGGTTTTTGCACCATCGTAGTCAGCAGAAAGCGTTGGAGTCTTTGCAAACATCGGTTCAGACGCTGACGGATGAAGTTGATGCGCAAAAAAAACTGCATGAAGCCCGCCAACAGGAAATGGCCGAGCAAATGACCGAGCAAAAGGTGGCCAATGCAGCGTTGCAAGAGAAGGCGCGGCAGAGTGAAAAGCAGATGATTGAGCTTAAGCAGTCGCTGGCTGAGAAAGAGGCGGTGATCGACGCGCTGCATCGTGACTTATCCGATCATAAATCCAATGTCACTGAACTGGAAACGCGTATGGCGGCAGAGCGTCAAGCGGCTGTTGAGAAGCTGGCCTTGCTGGATGAGGCCAAAACGAAACTGGGCAACGAGTTTAAATTACTGGCCAATCAAATCTTTGATGAGAAGGGCAAGGCATTTTCAGCGCAGAATCAAAGCAGCCTGGGTGAAATTCTGAAGCCGGTACAGTCCGAACTACAGTCATTTCGTGATCGGATAGAAACAGTTCACAAAGAAGATGTTGAAGCCAGAGGTTCTTTAAAAGAACAGTTGTTGAACTTGCAGCGGCTGAATAAGCAGATGAATGATGAAGCCAGAAACCTGACCCGTGCATTGAAGGGCGATAAAAAGATGCAAGGCGACTGGGGAGAATTGATTCTGGAAACGGTGTTGGAGCAATCAGGCCTGCGTAAAGGAAAAGAATATGAAACGCAGGGTGGTTTTCGTGATGATGGAGGAAATCTGCGTAAGCCGGATGTGATTCTTAACCTACCTGATGGTAAACATATGATCATTGATTCGAAAGTTTCGCTTGTTGCCTACAATGAATTTATGGCTGCGGATGACGAACAGATTCGTGAGCAGGCTTTGACTGCGCATGTGCAATCGGTACGCAATCATATTGATGAATTGAGCGGTAAAGATTATTCATCATTAATCGGTTTGAAGGCGCCTGATTTTGTGTTCATGTTTATGCCGATTGAAGCTGCATTTATGGCTGCATTTCAGACCGATGAGAAGCTGTTCAGCAGAGCATTCGAGCGCAATATTGTCGTTGTTACGCCAACAACATTATTGGCAACCTTGAGAACTGTAGAGAATATTTGGCGTTATGAACGACAGAATGAAAATGCCAAGCGTATTGCAGATAAAGCTGGCTCGGTTTACGACAAGCTTCGGGGCTTTCTTGAGGATTTTGAAAAAATTGGAACCCAACTGACAACGGTGCAAAAAAGCTATGATGGCGCACGCAACAAATTAACCCGTGGTCATGGAAATCTTATTCGTCAGGCAGAAGGTTTTGTTGAGCTTGGTGTGAAAATAAAAAAACAACTTCCAAAAAATATGCTTGATGAGGCTTCATCCAATGAGCTTGCAGCCCTTGAAAATCAAACAGAAAAAGAAAGCTAAAACAAGGACACTGTAATGACATCTGCCTCGCAACCAGAACCGATATCGAAACGCCATGACCGCATGGCATTATGGATTATACTGCTTGTGGTGCTGCTTACTGGCGCAGTGTTTTTGTGGACCAGTTCCAACTATCAACAAGGCAGTGGCGTGACTGAAACACATGTCGATGCTGGGGGGCGTTTGCATGTGTTGGGGGTGACGCTGGGTGAAACCACGTTAAATCAGGCTGAGCTGATTCTGCAAAGCAAGTCCGATGTGGCGCTTTATATCTATCCGCAAGAGCATCCGAAGGCAGGCTTAAAGCTGGAAGCATTTTTTCCGGCTATCGCTGATCATACCAAAGTAGTGCTGCTGCTGGATTTGGATGACAAGGCGCTGAAAGAGATTGAGTCGCGCGCAACCATTCCTCACCTTTACCCGGACAAGGTGGCCCGCATGAATCTGGCGGCAGACGATGTCAGCAGCGTTCGCAGCGCAACGGTGCGCGAACTGACGCTGATTCCCAACTTGACGATATCGGCAGAAACCCTGAAAGCGCGTTTCGGGGAACCGGATCGGATACAGTCTGTGGATAACGATCGGGATGAATATATCTATGATGCCATTGGCTTACATGCCGTCATCAGCAAGGATGAACCTCCGGTACTGCATTTTTCGAATCCGGAATAGAGGCACCTTCGCGTTTGCAACTATGCAAGAGTTGCATCAGTTACTGGCCTTGCTCAAATACGCCTATGTGAAAAGTATGCCCTTGATGGCTGAGGATAACACCGTTGGGCGTGATTTCTTCCAGTATCATGCCGTGATCAATATGCTGTTTTTCTCTGCGAATGGCACCGTTGATAATCACCATGCGGGCAGCTGGATTCTGATCATAAATATGCCCTTCAATATTGATGGTAGGGAGCGATTGTTGCACAGAAACGGGCAATTCGCTCAACGAGGGAATATTCGTCTCAGCCGGAGATGGGTGAGCTATCTCCTCCGCCAGTTCGGGCGGCTGGCTATTGGCTCGGCTAACAGGCGAGGTCGGTGAGATCGGCTTGAAAATCGGCACGGTATCCGCAGACATGTTGCGGGTGAATGGCGCTTGACGGCCAGTCAGATTGGCCGTGGCTGTTGTGGCTTGTTGATGTTTCTGGAGGAGGGGCTCTGTTTTACTTGATGGCATGGCCTTTCCGGGATTTTGAGACTGATCGGTTGGTGTTTGTGTTTCCTGCTGTATTGCAGCATTGACCGGCATTTTAGCAGTGGTCAATGGATGCGTGACTGGTTGTTGAAAGCGAACGAAAAACCACCCGGCAGCCAGCGCGATAGCCAGTAGCGTCAGCGGCAAGACGAAGCGGGATGTTGCGGGAGCCGGTTGCTGGGTGAGCGTTGGCGTCTCAATCGGCAAGTTCATACTATTGCGTTGCTGTTCGGATTTTTTCAGTGCATCAAGGATATAGGACATCAGTATTTTACCCCATCCCTTAGCCGGGGCATATCCAGACCGATGCGTTCATTGATACGCATCAGCGTCAGGATGCCTGCAATGCCATCCGCCGTCATACCCTCTGATTTCTGGAAATCTTTCAGACGCGCCAGCATCACATCATCCATGCTGTGAGCCTGTCTGGGTGGAATCATGGTGCCTTGAATGCGATCCAGTTGGCTGGCTAACCATTCAACAGCTTTGCCGCTGTCGCCCTGCTGGATGTCGTTTTGATAACCCGGTGGTTTGAACCAGATCACAGTCACTTGATCTTGCAGGTGTTGTTTCAATTCAGATAACTTGATGCGCCACTGCTGTTTATTCAGTTGAATGGTTGCATGTCCATGTGAAACGAACCGAATAACGCCATAGTGATTGGTGCCGTCATTCCCGGCAATCTGGAATATGACCGGACGATCCAGTTTCCGAATCAGCCAGATATTGGCGTGCTGTTTTAGACACGATAATCTGTTATCGGACAGTTGCTGGCATGGTTCCCCTTCTGTTGAAATAATTGAGCCATGCCAGATTTCTGCCAACGTCTGCAAGGCCGCCATGTTGCTGCCGTTTTGTTCGATGATATCCCAGATGGTGGCGGGCGTTGGCGTGATAGGCTTATCCTTATCTGTCGCCGTGGGGGTAACCAAACTTTCTTTTGTTGCTGGCTTGACAGTGGTTTCGATCGGTGGACTCGTTTTCGTCGCATCCGTGTCGGTTGATGGGGTCATTTCAGGCTGTTGAATCGGCGGCGTTTCCAGAGACGCTTCTTTAATCAAGGCAGGCTGAGCGGTTTGAATCAGTTCAGTTTCCGATATCGCTTTCTCTGTCGGCTCAGGTGCGGAAAGCGGCAATGTTTCCTGATCTGTTGAATTGTCAGCAGCTATCGCGGTAGGGACAGCTTGTGTGTCCAAGGCCGGGATGGATTGCGTTGCCACCACCTGTTCAGGTTGTTGAGCCACTTCATTATGTATCAGCTTATGCCATGCACCCGTTGCAAATATGCAGGTCGCTGTGAGTAATAGCGCGATGGTGACGGGGATCATGATCGTTTGCATGGGAGAGTGTTTTTGAATGCCGGCATCACCGAGCACTTCGATGCCGGCTTGACGGACATGTTTCGGGTGAACCATGGCGGTATTGGCGCTGTAGACGCCGAGCATAGCCCGATCACAGATCAGATTAATTAAACGCGGTGTACCGTGGCTGAGACGATAAATCAGTTTTATGGCGCGCGCTGTAAAAATCGGTCTGCTGCATCCGGCCACGCCCAGCCGGTGGCGAATATAGCCGCCGGTTTCCTGTTTGCTTAATGGGTGAAGGTGATAGCGGGCGGTAATGCGTTGAGCCAATTGCCTCAAATCGCTTCGTTCCAGCATTGTTTTTAGTTCTGGTTGCCCCAACAGAACTATCTGCAACAGTTTACGTTCACTGGTTTCCAGATTGGTTAGCAGGCGCAGTTGCTCCAGCACTTCGGGCGAGAGATTTTGCGCTTCATCAATCATCAAGACGACATTGTGTCCGAGTCCATGCGCAAAGATCAGGTAAGTGCTGATCAGATCGGTAAAGATTTTGATGCTGCTATTGCCTTTCGGGTAGTTGAGGGTCAGTTCATCGCAGATAGCGGCCAGTAATTCTTCGACGGAAAGCCTTGGATTCACGATCCAGGCGATAACGATATTGTCTGGAATATCTTCAAGCAGTTTGCGGCTGATGGTGGTTTTGCCGGTGCCTACTTCGCCAGTCAGCAGAATCACGCCGCCAGCACTGTTGAGTCCATAGACCAGATGAGCCAGTGCTTCCTGATGCTGATGCGTGAGATAAAGATAGCGCGGATTGGGCGCAATCGAAAACGGCAGATCTTTCAGATTAAAATGATCCCTGTACATTATCAATTATAAGCTTGGGAAAAATCGATGCGCGTTAGTGAATATCATAATGAACCTGTTGCATTTGACCTGCGCGCATCAACTCAAGATCAATCGCTGCAGCGTTTTGCAGCGTTTGATACATGCTCATGGCCTGCTTGGCGCCGGTGATTCGTTTGCCGTTGACGCTGAGGATAATATCACCATTTTTCAGCCCGGCCTGTTGATACAGCGAACCCGGTGCAATCTCCGAAATCGTGAATCCATTTGGTCTGCCATTGAGCATATGCGGGATGACTCTGGCCTGCGATAACAGGGCGGGGAAATTCTGTAGTTGTTTTTGTAACTGTTTACGGCTCATACTTTTTTGAGTTGCTTGTGCGGGGGGCGCGCGCATGGATTGAACCGCCCGGCGCGGTGGGTTTGATGCGATGCTGCTTGTGGGCGCAGGTAATGAGGTCAGCTTCGCGCCCTGTTCAAGCGAGATTCGTTCCAGCTTACCACCACGTTCGACCACAATCGCTTCAGCTTCGACTGTTTTTAGTACGACGCCCGGCTGAATACTATCGCCAATAAAATAAACCCGTTGTTCACCACCCCTGGCAGGGGCAATGATGGCTGCAGCATGATCTTCTGCGACGACTGTGCCCAATAGCTTGATGTTCAAGGGGCTGAGTACAATGGGTTTGGGTGCCTGCACTGCCGGTTTGGCCGGTTGAATCGTGGCCATGGTCTTGCCAAACAACGGAACAGAAACCAGCCCGGACAAATCAGGCAGGGCAGAGGCAGAGCCTGTAGCAGTCACTGAAGTGGTGGATAATTTCGGTGCATCAGTGGGAAGCAACCAGCCGGAAACCATCCAGGCTAGCGCAGCAACCAGTAGTATTTCACTGAATACCGGTATCTTCCCCGGCGCAAGCAACAAACGCATCATCAATTCTCCCAGGAGGCAAACGCTAGCGATTCATCCCTGTTTAGTAATCATTACGCAGTTTTGCCCAATACGCCTTCTTTTTTCGGCAACAGGAAAGCCAGCGGAATACCCAGTAATGCTATCCCGGCGCAGGCATAAAAAGCTATACTAAATCCCATGCTATCGGCAATTAATCCGCAGCCCATGATGCCGATGGTGCTGCCAAGCCCGAATCCGGCGGCGGAATATAATCCCTGTGCAGCACTATGGCGTCCGGCAGGTGCGAGGCGCTTCACCCAGGCGATTGCTGCCACATGAAAGGCGGCGAAAGTGGCGGCATGCAACAATTGCAAACCGACCAGCAGCAAGGCATCTGTGGTCAGGCCGATGCCCAGCCAGCGCAGCGCTGCCAGCAGCAGGCACAGGCTGAATACAAGCGGTGGTGCAGCCTGTTGCAATGATCTCGACCACAGCCACATCAGGATGATTTCAGCGATGACGCCAATGCCCCAGTACATGCCAATCTGCCAGCCGGAAAATCCTGCATCAGCCAGGTAAAGGCTGAAAAAACCGTAATAGGCCCCGTGTGAAATCTGCATGATCAGCGCGATGATCAATAGCAGGTAAAATGGCTTTGAGAATGCCTCATGGTTTGAATCCGAATCAATGGGTGGCGATAGTCGTGGAAATCCGTTTGCAGCAAAGGCCAGTATCAGCATGAGCACGGCGACCATGATCGGGAACGTCGCCATGTTCGGGCCGACCAGCCAGAAACCGCCGGCCAGTGATGTAATCACAAAACCCATCGATCCCCAGGCGCGCAGACGGCCATAAT
>CAZDFL010000034.1:0-12319 GCA_964504835.1 uncultured Zetaproteobacteria bacterium | reverse complement strand
TAGCCGAACCGAACCAGTCGTTGGGCAGGCTGAGCAGGTGTTCAATGAACCCTTTTGAAGCCAGCCCTGCAGCTTCCGGGCTGACTGCATCCACTTTGGCATCAGTGAACGGGCCGTGCATATGATAAATTTTGCGCATCAGGCTATGCGAAGCGCCACCCAGAATGTCGCGCAGCAAGGGGATTTTGGATAGCAGCGCATCGAGATTCTGAAGCGGTTTGACAATCAGATACAGATCAACCATGGCCTTGGCGATATCCATGCTGCCATGTCCAACCAGATCAAAGGCGGCTGAGCGCATGGCGACATTACGAATGCGGATGTCCTGATTCTGCATAATGGCTTCCATCTGCAAGCGCTCAAACATAATGCCGGGGCCGGTCAGGTCCTGGCGCTGACCGAGCAACAGGGCAGGCAATTGGGATAAATTCATGGCTGCCAGCAAGGTAGTTAGTGTACCGCCTTCGAGAATACGCCCGTTATCGACACGCATACGCAGCCGACCATCCAGCCCCTGCCACCATGGCTGCTCACGCAGCATGATGCCCTGACCGGAAAACAGGATATGACTTTTGCCACCGATAAAACCTTCGGACAAGCCGGATAAATGCATCAAGTAGCCAAATTCCCCGTTCAATTCAGCAAACCCCTGCCAGCGCATACCGCCGCCAGCCTGCGGGGAGAGTGTGGCGGACATGGTTAAATGCTGTTTTTCCAGGCTGGCGGAGAACGTGCGCAGTTCAACGCGCCCTTGTCCAGGCAGGGTAAAACGAGCATCGACATCCATAATATCCAGCTCGGTGGTATGGATCTGGGCCGCTTCAAGGATACCGATGCTGTTCTTGCCCGATGACAGATTGATATGTACGCCGCTCATGCGGGCATCGTCCCAGTCAAACTGATCAATGTCAGCGCGCAGCAGCCAGTCCTTGTCCAGCACCTGCTCAGGGTGATCGAGTGATTTGGGTAGCGCATTACGATTCAGGTAACGGGCTTTGGCATAAATTTTCCATGCACTTTTATTGTCAAAGGGGATTTCGACATCCAGCGAGCCACTGAACGACGGCGTGTGCAAGCCTTTTAATTGCGCTTTTAATCCATCCCTGTTGATGCTGGCAGCGCCTTCATACAATTTAATTTTGTTGCCCTGGCTGGCCAGTTTGTTGAGATGGATGGTGGGTATTTCTCCTTTCAAATCCAGCTCACCCTGATAACGGATGGAGAGCGCATCGCCTGCTTTTTTACTGGAACCGAGCAACTGTTCCCAACTGGCCTGCTGCAAATCGAGCTTGCCAGACCAGTGGTCGTCATAGGTCAGGCTGGTGGAAATCGTACCGCCGGCATGCGACAGTGGTAGCTGAAAATGCGCTGCCAGCGCTGCCAGCTTGCCAGTCCCGGAAGCTTCGAGCTTGGTGATTGCCCAGATATCATCGGTAGCAGCAGCCTGCAACGATAAGGAGGTATGCAAATATGTGTTGTAGATATGCATATCTGTCATTTTAAGGCCGCTGTTCTGATCCCATTGCACTTCACCACCGGACAGTTTCAAATCCAGCCCATGCAGGGAAATATTCCAGCTGCCATCCGGGTGCAGGATAGCGCTGGCTTGTTTCGGAGTCGCTTCGCTCAAATCCCAGAGCAGTTTATAGGTGCTGTGCGCCTTGGCGTGATTCCACTTCCAGCCGGCAATTTCGGCAGGACCAAACCACTGCAACAGCTTGGCGACATCTGCTGTGGAACTACCCGAGACATGTAGCTCCAGCGTATTCCACGGAATAAATAATTCACCCGTGGAGTGGCCGAGATCTCTGGGTAATTGCGCATCCAGAAATGTGGCATGCATGCCGTCCTGATTCACGTCCACCTGAACATTGCTGTGCAGCAATGTGTCGTCGGAAATGCCGAGCGCAAAATCTGCATCTTCAACCTGAGCCTGTAGATGATATTTCATGTTATCCCACGCATCAGCGCTGGGCCAGTCCTGGAGTGGATCAGGCCACGGCAATGTCAACCCGGCTTTAACCTGGCTGGCGCGGCCTGCGTGCATCAGCGCCAGCCAGTGCCGCCAGTCTTCATCACCCAGCGGGCGTAACCATGACCAGATAATCGGCATGGCCAGCCGGTCGGATTCAGCTTTCAGCTTCAGGCTTCCGTTCTGCCAGCTTCCCTGCGCAGTAATCATATTGTCGGCCAGTCGCCATTGCAGTTTGCCTATATCAACTGTGTCCAGTTGAAATGAGTCGCCTGGTCGGATGGCGACATTCATGTCCACATCCATCCGGTTCAGTTGCAGGCCGTATATCGTTTCCGGCATGAATGAGAGTATCTGCTCCGATGCGATGGAGGCAGTGAGTTGCCAGTGCAGAGGGTCAAGGCGTTTGAGCTTGATGTCGAGTTCAGGGTCGCCATGCAACTGGCTGCTCAACTGATCCGGCAACCAGTCCGTATGCCGACAGTGCAGCGTTAAGCTGTGTGGAAATCCATCGTTGTCCATCTGTGCCGAAATTTTGAGTGAGGGCGATGTCGCCTGTATGCGGCGGGCAGCGCCATCGAGCCTGAGTGAAAGCGCAGCGATGCGCCCATGCCAGTCGCCATAACGCCAGTTCAGGTTGACGTGCTCCAGCATCAGTTGATTGGCCAGTGCTGGCGTAGCACCGCCGCCGATGCGCAGATCAAGCGTGCCCTGATTCAGACGAATGCGATCCGGTTTGATGTCACCGTTAAACACTGAACTGAGAGGGATGCGGACAGCTGCGTTACCGCCATGGAATGCGAGCATATTATCGGCACTGCTGAAATCGAGCTGATCTGCGCGCAACCAGAGGAATCCGGCCCAGTGCCAGGATAGCTGGCCCAGACGTAATTCTTTTAACTGTAATTGCTGCTGAATGTAGCGTTCAATGGTTGGTTTTAGCACTTGCAGATCGGGCGCTTGCCAGTACATCCAGCCTGCCAGCAGGGCAAGGGAAAACAGCAGCACAAGCAATACGCGCCGGCAAGAAGCCAGCGCGCGTTTCAGAGTGCTACCGGGTTGAGCCGGCGTGATTTTGTTGTTCAGTTCTGACCCTTGGTTTTGAGTTTGGCCAGCTTGCTTTCCAGCGTTTCTATAAGCGCCTTATAACCACCATCTTTTCGCACTTCTTTGTATTCCTGGTATTTTGTACGTACCATGGGAATGCCTTCAATCATAATTTCGTACACTTGCCATCCGGTTTTGGTCTGATGCAACTTATAATCAACAGGAATTTTCCGGGATCCATCAATCACCTTGGATTTTACAATGGCAATGGTGCCCTTTCTTTTCTTTTTCAGCGTGGCCTTTTCAAAAACTACTTTCTGATCATTATATTCGGAAAGGCGATTGCCATAGGAGCGTTCAAGCAATTCGCGGTTCACTGCTATAAAGTGAGCCTGTTCGTCCTGATCCAGCGTTTTCCATGTTTTGCTACCCAGACTGAGGCGCGCCATGGTGCGGTAATCAAAGCGCCCCTGGATGGCCTGCCGAATGTGATCACGATCCTGATCAGACAGTGCGCCCTGATCCGTGCGTGCTTTAAGCGTATCGATAATATTATTGACCGTACATTTTATGGCCAGCTTCGGGCCAACAGTTTCCATATTGATGCTTGAGCATATATTCTCATTGGTGTTTTTCGAATCCTCATCAGCAGCCCATGCAGAGGTCGTCAATAACATGGCTGCGATGATGATGGTATGCTGGAAATAATTCATGATAAACTCCTTGGCTTTAGTGGCGGCTATCGTAACAGCAACAAGTCGTGGTTTGGGGTGAAATGATTACTCCTTACCGCTGAAAATATACTTGCTGATCAGATCCTCGATATTGATGGCTGACTGGGTTTCTTCGATTTCATCGCCCGCTTTCAGGAAGCTGTCCTCTTCACCTTGCGTAATGCGTATATAGCGGTCGCCGATAATGCCTTTGGTGCGTATCAGAGCATCCGAATCCTCGGCAATCCTGACGCCGTCATGAATGCGCAAGATCACGGAGGCGTGGTCGCTATTGGTCAGCACCACCTTTTCAACACGTCCGATAATCACGCCGGCCATCATAATATCGCTGCCATTGCGCACGCCACCGACATCATCGAAATCAGCGGTAAGCGTGTAACCTGACGCACCGAGGCCTCCGACCTGACCGATTTTCAGAGCCAGCCAGCCAATCGATAGCAGGCCAAGAAAGACAAACAGGCCGACGCTGATTTCCACTTTTCTGTACGCTTGCATGTGATACTCCTTACAGGAAAAACGAGGTTAAAATATAATCGACGATCAACACGCCGACCGATGCCACCACCACAGCCTGCGTGGTAGCGCGCGCCACGCCCTCGGTAGTGGGCTCGGAACGATAGCCCATATAGGTGCAGATCATGCCGATCATAAATCCGAATACGACAGCTTTAACCCAGCCGCCGTAAATATCGTGCATAGTGATTTTAGCAATTAACTCACCCATATAGGCACCGGGATTGACGCCCAGCATCTCGACTCCGACAATATAACCGGAGCCAATGCCAATCACATCAAACAGCGATACCAGCAGCGGCACGGCCAGCGTAATAGCCACAATGCGTGGCAGCAGGATGCGCTGTTTGGGGTTAACCGCCATCATCTCCAGCGCATCGGTTTGCTCGGTGACACGCATAATGCCAATCTCGGCGGTAATGCTTGATCCGGCTCGTCCAATAATCATGAAGGCGCCCAGCACCGGCCCCAGTTCACGGATGATCGACATGCCGACGCCAGCGCCGAGCAACGATTCCGAACCGAACTTGGCCAGCGTATAATAGCCCTGCAAAGCCAGCACCATACCGGTAAAGGCACCGGTAATAATGATGATAACCAACGAGCCAACGCCCAGCGCATGCATTTGAAGCACAAAATGTTTGCCCTGCCATGGCCTGGTGAAAAACAGCCCGAGCGCGCCGAGCCCAAGCATGGTGCCATCGCCGAGTTGTTCGATGCCACGCATGGCATGGCGACCAAGTCGTCCGAAAAAGACAGCCAGAGCGGATTGTTTGATGGTTAGATCAGTCATGATTGCTTCAGGTTCATCGGTTTCTGTTTCATAATAACGGGCTCATGATTCCAGCCGCACAGTGCCGGGTCTGTGCGTCAGATCATCAATATAGGATGTGGTGCTGCGTGAAAACGGGATCGGGCCATCCGGTCGCCCTTCAAGAAACTGCTGCACGCGGGCATCATCACTGTTACGAATCGCTTCCGGCGCACCCTTGGCGATAATGCACCCCTGCCAGAGCAGGATCACATGATCGGCAATGGCCAGACCCGCCGGGACATCATGCGTCACCACGATAGAGGTCATGCGATTCTTGCGGGCAGTATTTTGAATCAGCGTGCTGATCACGCCGGACGATATGGGATCCAGACCTGAAGTCGGCTCATCAAAAAAAACAATTTTGGGATCCATCGCCATGGCACGGGCGAAGGCCACCCGTTTGGCCATGCCTCCAGACAACTCAGACGGCATCAAATGTTCAAATCCGCGCAAGCCCACCTGTTCCAGCTTCATTGAAACCATGGTTTGAATCACGACCTCATCCAGATCGGTGTGCTCATGCAGTGGAAAGGCAACATTGTCGTATACATTCATCGAATTGAGCAGGGCTGAATACTGGAACAGCATGCCCATGCTCTGGCGCAGTTCATACAAACGTTTGTCCGTAATGGAGCACAAATCCTCATCGCCATACCAGACATGGCCTGAACTCGGTTTTTCCAGTCCGGCCAGCAATCGCAGCAGGGTCGTTTTACCCGAGCCTGAGCCGCCCATAATGGCGGTAATCTTACCCTCTCGGATATGAATGTCGGTCGGCGCCAGGGCCGCCACATCGCCATAAGATTTGCTGAGTTGTTCTCCACGGATCATGCCGACAGCCTAGCACGGCGATAAGCCATTGCACGCAGAACGATGGCGTGGCCAGCATCAAAACGCTACATTTGCGCGACTTTTATGAACATGCTACAAACAACGCATGAGGAGTGATGACGATGAACTTTGCGGATCGTGATGGCGTAATTTGGTTCGATGGCGAAATGGTGGACTGGCGCGAAGCCAAAGTGCATGTGCTAACGCATACGCTGCATTATGGCATGGGCGTGTTTGAAGGCGTGCGCGCCTATCATGCTGATCAGGGTACGGCGATTTTTCGCTTGCAAGCGCATACCGATCGTCTGTTCCGTTCTGCGAAAATTATGAATATGGACATGCCTTTTTCAAAGGATGAACTGAATGCGGCGCAACTGGCAGCCGTGCGCGAGAATGGACTGGACTCGGCCTATTTGCGCCCTATGGTTTTTTACGGCTCCGAAGGTATGGGCCTGCGTGCCGATAATCTCAAAACACATGTCATCGTGGCAGCATGGAGTTGGGGCGCATATCTGGGCACCGAGGCGCTGGAGAAAGGCATTCGTATCCGCACCTCCTCGTTCACCCGTCATCATGTTAATGTGGCGATGTGCAAGGCCAAGGCCAATGGCAATTATATCAATTCGATGCTCGCCCTTTCCGATGCGCTGCGCGATGGCTACGACGAAGCGCTATTGCTTGATGTGGATGGATTCGTGGCTGAAGGCAGCGGTGAAAACTTCTTTATGGTTTACGACGGCGTGATTTATACACCGGAATTGACCAGTGCGCTTGATGGCATTACCCGTGCCACGGTGATTCAACTGGCTAAGGAAGCAGGCTATGAGGTGCGCGAAAAACGCATTACCCGCGATGAAGTCTATGTGGCCGATGAAGCGTTCTTCACCGGCACAGCCGCCGAAGTGACGCCGATCAGAGAACTCGATGGCCGCAGCATCGGTTGTGGTTCGCGTGGCCCGATTACTGAAATATTACAGAAAAAATATTTTGATGTGGTGCATGGCCGCAGTGAAGCGGATAATCATTGGCTGGCTTACGTCTGATCATTCAAAAGGCTCGCAATATGCGAGCCTTTTGCCTTAACATGATAACAAACAATGCGCCTTATGTGTATTTGATTGCAATACCCAAGAGTACAATAAAAACCACAATCAACCCGATACCCAGATAGTTCGGACCATGAAAATCGCCTTCGCCACCCGGCTTCGGATTACGGTTCCAGCTATCGCCGCTGCCATCATCATCTTCCTGGTTCACCCCCATGGTTGAACTCCTCTGTATTGCCACATCCATGTCTTAAATTCTCTTCCTGATAATCATATATAGACCATTATCCTGATAATGGCAATTATTTGACGACTGCCTTTGAGTCGCGCTCAAGAGAAACGAGTGAAATCACGCTTTTATCGCGATAGTCTGCGCAACCTTTTTCAAACAGGAGATATTATGACCGTTCGCACCCGCTTCGCCCCTTCGCCAACCGGCATGCTGCATATTGGCGGTGCCCGCACAGCACTGTTTTCATGGCTGTATGCCCGCCATCACGGCGGCCAGTTTATCCTGCGCATTGAAGATACGGACAGGGAGCGTTCAACCGACGAAGCGACACAAGTGATTCTCGATGGCCTTCACTGGTTGGGTCTGGACTGGGATGAGGAGCCGGTATTTCAGGCATCCCGGCAACCCGAGCATGTCCGGGCCGTACAGCAACTTTTGGAAAAAGGTCATGCTTATCGCTGTTATTGTAGCCGGGAAGAACTCGATGGCATGCGCGAAGCACAGCGCGCCGCCGGTAAAAAGCCGATGTATGATGGCCGTTGCCGACATCGTTCTGAGCAGCCCGATGATCAATCCTATGTGATTCGGTTTCGCTCTCCCGATGAAGGCGAGACGATCGTCAATGATCTGGTACTCGGCCCGGTCAGCTTCCCCAATGCGGAACTCGATGATCTGATCCTGCTACGCTCCGACGGCACTCCGACCTATAATCTGGCCGTCGTCATTGACGATGCGGCCATGGGCATTACGCATGTGGTGCGCGGCTCCGATCATTTGAACAACACGCCGCGCCAGATTCAGCTGTATCAGGCGCTCGGACTGCCAATACCGCAGTTTGCCCATATTCCGCTGATTCATGGCCCTGATGGTGCCAAGATGTCCAAGCGTCATGGTTCAGTGGCCATTACCGAATACCGTGAACAGGGGTATTTGCCCGATGCGGTGAACAATTATCTGGCTCGTTTGGGCTGGTCGCACGGCGATGACGAGGTATTCAGTCGCCAACAACTGATTGATTTATTCGATCTGACGCAGGTCGGCAAGGCCGCCGCCCGTTTCGACCAACACAAGCTCGACTGGCTCAACGGCCATTATTTACGCCAAGCCAGCGCGGCTGATTTGGTGGGTGAAGTGACTCGGTTGCTGGCTCTTGATGTATCCGCTGGCCCCGATCTGGCGGCGGTCATTGCATCGTTGCAGGAGCGCTCGAAAAATCTGGTTGATCTGGCTGAAGGCGCACGGTTCTTTTATCAGCCGCCGAGCGAGTATCAGGAAAAAGCGGTCAAAAAGAATTTCCGGGACGGTACATGGCCTTTGCTGGAAAAATTCATTGCCAACATTGAAGCTATGGATAATTTCTCCGGTGAAGCCGCCCATACGCTAATCAGCAGCATCTGCGAAACAGAGGTTGTGGGCATGGGCAAGCTGGCGCAACCTATTCGCATCCTGGTGGCTGGTGGCCCGGTATCGCCCCCGATTGATCTTACCCTGGGTCTGCTGGGCAAGGATGAAACACTCAAACGCCTCAAGGCAGGCATAGCTACCCTACGCGGATAGATAACGACGAATCCGCATGATTTTCTTTACTGAGACAGGGTTAAAAGAGTCTCAAGGCATCAATCGTTGCCGATAGCCTGAAGAATGCCCCGGATAATATCGGTGGGCGTTGGCGGGCAGCCGTGGATCACGACATCGACGGGGAGAATATCGCTGACTGCACCTGCAATGGCATAATTATCTTTGCCAAATAAGCCGCAGTGAGCAGCGCAATCGCCCATGGCCACGACCAGCGCTGGTTGTGGCATGGCATCGAAGGTCATTCTCAAAGCCGTTTCCATATTGCGCGTCACCGGGCCTGTCACCAATAGCATATCGGCGAAACGCGGAGATGCGGTGAAATGAATACCGAAACGCTCGATATCGTAATAGGCGTTGTTGGTGGCATGGATCTCCAGTTCACAACCGTTGCAGGAACCGGCATCGACGGCTCGAATGGCTAATGAACCAGCAAATCGCTTACGAATGATGGGACCGAGTTGCTTACCGATCTGTTCTATCTCGTTGCTTGCCTCTGCCAACGGTTCGGTGATCGAACCGACTTTGGCCAGTTGTCTTAGAATTCTGATCATAGGTCATTGCCCGAATAGGAACAGTTGAAGGATTTATTGTTGAGCGGGAAATCGGGCACGGGCACTTCGCGCACGGCCAGTTCCAGCCCCAACCAGTTAATCACCGACGGGTCACGTACAAAATAACGGTCAAGTTTTCCATCCTCGCCAAAGCGCAGCCAGCAGGCGATTTCACCACGCCATGATTCAATGGCGGAAAATCCTGAAATGCCGGGATCGGGCGCTTGCCAGTCGGCACAAATTTCGCCTTCAGGCAGGTTCTCCAGCAACTGGATAATCATGCGCGCCGAATCGGCAATCTCTTCAAAACGCACCCACACACGCGTCGCCACATCACCGAGTTTGCCCTGTGCCACGTTGACATCCAGATCATCGTAAGGCGGATATGCTTCTTCGATGCGCTCATCTGGATAATCACCCGAGGCGCGTCCGGCATAACCGAGCAACCCAATATCGCGGGCATCATCAATGCTAACCGGACCGGAGCCGATAACGCGCTGCTGAATGGTCGGATTATCGGCATAGATAGCGCGCAGATGCTCGATCTCAACCGTCAGCGTGCGGGTTTGTTCAATCAATTCGCGACATCCCTGTTTATCTACATCGACACTGAGTCCGCCGGGAATAATTGTATCCATCATCAGGCGGTGACCAAACAGGCTGGCGTGTAAACGCGCCATGTCTTCACGCAGTCGCAAGCACTGATTGTGCATAAATGAGAAGGCGGCATCGTTACAAATGGCTCCGACATCGCCAATATGATTCACCATGCGTTCGCGCTCGCACAATACGCCGCGCAAATAGCTGGCGCGCCTAGGGACTTTAATGCCGGCGGCATATTCACATGCCTGGGCAAAGGCCCAGGCATGGCCGACGGTGCTATCGCCGGAAACACGCGCGGCCAGCCGCACGCCTTGTTCCGCCGTGCGTCCTTTCATGGCTTTTTCAATGCCCTTATGCACAAAACCGAAACGCTGTTCCATATTCAAAATCTGTTCACCGACAGCCAGAAACCGAAATTGACCGGGTTCGATAATGCCCGCATGCACAGGCCCGACAGGAATCTCATAGACGCCTTCGCTGCCACTCTGAATGAATGGATATTCGCCTTCGACTTGCTCCATACGGGTATCACGGGCAAATTCGCGCAGTAGCGGATGGGCATCCTCCGGCCAATGTTCGTGCTTGAGCCAGCGACGATTATCGGGCGTATTTTCCACATCAATGCCGAACATGTCCTGCATATGGCGTTCCATGCGGGAGGCAGCGATATAATGTTTGCTGATTGATGGAATCTGGCGCTTTTTCTTACCCAGCAGGGTGCGCAGCAGGGCATGGCGATGTTCGGGGTGGGCAAAGCTCATATAGGCGTACATGCCCTCATCCTGTTCGTGGCAGCCGCCTTCAGTCGCCCATACCGCCACCAGTCGCATCTCCAGCAAACGCGCCGTTTTGGCCGCCTGCTCCCAATCCAGCATGCGAACTTCCAGACACGGCATATGAGCCGGATGATGATCTTCCAGATATTGCGTATAAATGCCGTGATCGCCCAGTTTTTCGGCGAACCATGTATTGGCCAGATGCTTCATACGCCGCCTCCTGCATTGCCGGACATGGTAATCAATGCTGCGGCCTGATTATACCAGTCGGCCAGAAAGGCCGGAATCGATAAGCCCAGCAATAGCGCCAGCGTCAGATGAATATAGACAGGCGTCATATTGACATGCACAGGCACAGCTTGCGCTGCGGTTTCGCCATACACCATGGGTTGCACAAAACGAAACAGGCCTGCCATGGCGACCAGCAAACCCAGCAACAGCGGCACAACCGTCCACGGATGGGTTTGCAAGGCTGCCGAGAAAATCAGAAACTCGCTGATGAACACGCCAAAGGGGGGAAATCCGGCAATGGCTGCGACGCCAATCAACAGTCCCCAGCCAATGCCGGGATGATGGCGAATCAGGCCGCGAATCTCGGCCATTTTCTGCGTGCCCATGGCTTGGGCGGCATGGCCGACGGTAAAGAAAATAGCCGATTTAACCAGCGAATGCACCGTCATATGCAGCAGCGCTGCAAAAATCGAAAGCGTTGTGCCGATACCGAAGGAAAATGTTATCAGCGCCATATGCTCCACCGATGAAAAGGAGAACATGCGTTTAATGTCACGCTGTTTATGCAGCGATAATGCCGCCACGGCCAGCGAGAACAGGCCGAAACCCATCATAATATGGCCTGCCATTTCTGTTCCTGTCGAGCCATCGACCAGCATTTTGCAGCGCACCAGCGCATACAGAGCCAGATTGAGCAACAGGCCGGAAAGCACTGCCGATACCGGCGTCGGCCCTTCGCCATGCGCATCGGGCAACCATGCATGCATCGGAGCCAGCCCGACCTTGGTGCCGTAGCCAACCATCAGAAAACAGAAGGCAATGCTCATCACTGTCGCATTCAGCTCACCGGCATGCTGCATCAGAATCGTCCACGTTAAGGCGTCATTGCTATGACCAATCACGGCTGACGATGCGTAAAACACCAGCACCGTACCAAACAGCGCCAGCGCAATGCCCATGCCGCAGAGAATGAAATATTTCCATGCCGCCGCAATCGAGGCTGGCGTACGATACAGCGACACAAGCAGTACGGTAGCCAGCGTTGCCAGTTCCAGCGACACCCATAACACACCGATATTATTAGTGGTAAAGCCCAACAACATGCCGAACTGAAATAGCTGATACATACTATGATATAAACGCATGCGGTTGGCATTGACCCGTCCGTTTTCCTGTTCATGCTGCATATAGGGGCGTGAAAAAATGGTTGTTGTCATGCCGACGAAAGCTGTCAGCGCCACCAGAAATACATTGTAGGCATCCAGATGAAACCAGCCGCCCATGGCATCCACCGCATCATGCCCCACCACCTGCATGGACAGCATCACACTAAAAACAAAGGTGGTGACGCCGGTGAGGATATTGAGTTTGGCAGCCAGTTCAGCGTTGCG
>CAZDFL010000033.1:0-12707 GCA_964504835.1 uncultured Zetaproteobacteria bacterium | reverse complement strand
ATGCTGGCCGGATTGGTGTTCGCAACCGTCGGGTTGGTGCCAAGCTTCCACTCTATCAAGTCGTTGAGGCCATCCAAATCAAAATCGGAAATAGTGGGCGTCACGGCAGGAGCAACAGGTGGCGTCGATGTGGCAATGAGTAAGCTGCCAAACATTGCGATTTCCCAAGCATCGGGCATGCCATCCAGATCAACATCAGCACCGACCTTCGTTTGGTTTGTGCCAATGACAGTGACTGTCGCCTGAGTCGTACCAAAATTCGGGGTGAGCGCATTATCGCGTTTGGTAAATGTTACAACTGTTTTTCCTATAGGGAGTGTAGCCGGAAGCGGTATGGGATTACCAGCGTTATCAAGTGCAGCAACTACAGTTTGGCCGAGCACAAGCCCATTATCAGTAAAAGTAGCACCTGCGAGGAATGTCGCCAAACGTGGGTCATTGCTGGGCACGCCCTCGAAAGTATTTGCTGTCAGTAGAATATCAGCAGGCGGCGTACCAACTGGCGGTAAAACATCCAACACCGAAGTGGTATGCACTCTCACTTTACGGGTCGCTGTACCTACATTTCCAGAAAAGTCAGTCGAGCTATATGTCACTGTCTTGGTGCCGATAGTAGTAGTATTAACTGGGAGCCCCGCTGTCACAATCCCACCCGTCAGGTTTCCATCAATATTATCCACTGCAATAGCGCCCTGATCGATATACAGCCCATTCTGCATCACATGAACTGTCGAATTGCCAATCAAACGCACTCTGGGGGCAATCGAATCCGGAGAGCCGGTGACCGGGTTGGCACCTATGCCTGTGCCTTGTGTAATTGTGACACCAGTGCCGCCTACGACGGCAGTTCCCGGTGGTGTGAGTGACCTCATATTAGAGAGAATAATCGCTGAATCCCTTAGTCTATCCGTATGGTCTGCGATGGCAATTTTGATGGTATGTGTTGCCTGGGCGACCAGTGGAACAAGAATAGTTTGACGTTGAGATACATTACCAAAACCTGTAATGACACCGCTGGGCGGGGTTGGTGCAAAAATGCTGGTTGTGTTGACGTTGGACATAATAGTGGACACAGGATCAGCCGTAGGAAACTTGGCAATATTAACACCATCCACCAAAACAACTGCGGCATCCCGAACAGCAGGAGTAACGCCTAACACCTCTTGGGTGGCAAAAATCATATCTAGCGATATATGAGTCATTCCCGCAGGTACTGAAAATGTAAAACTAAGTGTTGCAGCATCAAATGTAGTCCCGGCACCAGCAGCTATAGCGACCTCCACATCGACATCGCCCGCTGATAGAATCGCATTGCTACCGCCGTTAATACTTCCTGTTGTTAGCATAATCCCGTTAGTTGGGATATTCAGCGGCGCTAAATTCACTGTTCCAAAAAGTATATTATTTACAAACCCGGACTGCGTTGCCGCAGTGGTAATGGTTTCTGAAGCAGGCGTAACAGTGATATTGAGAGGAGGTGCATTCCCCACCAATCGCGCCACCATGCTAGCCGCAATCGTAGTCGCAGGAGCGACAATAGCTGCTGGCACAACTGTAGTAGCCGCCATAGAACTGGCCGAAGCCAGGCACAATGAAAACATTCCAATAATTATCCTCAAACGCATAGTCACCCTCTTGTCATGCCAACGTATCAGAAAAATTTATTAATCATAAAACTGGCACCATACATCGACGCTTTGGACGTCCTGCTTGAAACAATCGAAAGCGGCACGTCATTCCAGTACTGCACCCATTCTATGCCGATACTGCCTTGGCTGCGGAACTTGTATTCAGCCCCGGCTCCATAACTGAACGCGGATTTCCATGTGACAACCGAGCCGGTCACACCGCCGGTGCTTTCGACTTTAAATCGGCCTGCGGTACCGCCCAGCAATCCGTAAAGCCTGATCTTTTGAGTCACTGGATACTGCAATTTAGCAAAATAGGATATAAAATTGGTGGTCTGTACTTTCAAATTAAATGGTAACTGATTGCCAATTGTGAGTCTTGGAAAGTTATTGGAAACACTACCTGTTAACCCGGCACGCACCTCCATGCCAAAGTAATAGCGTTGATTATCCAGGCCAGCCTTCAGGAAAGAGCCCCAGGTAGTCTTACTCAGCTTCAAACCACCCAGCGAACCATTTTCGGAATATGACGTATTGAAGCCACCACCGCCGATGCCAATATAGGGCGTGAAGTCCCCAACCCATGATCCGGCCTCAGCAGCCGCGCCATTCACCAAAAAAAATGACAACAAAATTGCAATGCGTTTGTTCAATGCGCCCTCCGGAAATCTATACCCCATTGATAAACGGCTTACACAATACTGATTGAATCAATTGAGTAAAGTGTTACATGAGTATTTGTTGTAGCATTTCAATCTGGCAAAAAAATAACCCCGCAGCCAGAATACAGTTGGGAGCAGCATATAAGATGTTCGTGAACCGAAGTGGTAAATCACTTTTGAGTCAGTCATGGGTCATTGCCATGCTCGGTGCGCTACCCGTTTGGGTCGCACTTTATCTGATCACTCATCCAACCATCGACCTGAGCTGGCCGGTTCGATCACCCGGATTATTTCTGCTGCTGATCATGCTCTATCCCGTACTGGAAGAAATGGTGTTCAGGGGCTTTATTCAGGGTGAGTTGATGCGCAAAGCCGTGTTCAGACAAGCATATATGGGCATCACTTTAGCGAATATTCTGACCAGCAGCCTGTTCGTGGCCGCACATTTATTTTCGCATTCCGTAACCATGGCTGCGCTGGTTTTTCTGCCATCTATGATCTTCGGTTATTTCAGAGACCGGTTTGACGGCTGGCTGTTGCCAGCAATACTGCTGCATGGTTATTATAATCTGGGGTATTTTTTGATATTCAATCCCAGATAACCAATGGATTCCCGCCTGCTCGGGATGACATTCAAGAGGAACACCTTACCGTACAGCTAAACGAAGACATCACATCTTCGGCATACCCGGCGGCATACCACCACCCATGCCGCCTAATTTACCCATCATCTGACTCATCATACGACGGCCTTTACCACCTTTCATGCGCTTCATCATTTTCTGCATCTGGGCGAACTGCTTCAACATGCGATTGAGCTCAGGAACTGTCGTGCCGGAACCTGCCGTAACACGGCGTTTACGGCTGCCGTTTAATAACTTGGGATATTTGCGTTCTTTCGGCGTCATCGAATAGACCATGGCCTGCATGCGCTTGACCGGCTTGTCATCCATTTGATCAAGTGCGCCCTGGGGCAGATTCATGCCAGGCATCATTTTGAGCATACCAGCCATGCCGCCCATATTCTGCATCTGCCCCAACTGCTCGGCAAAATCACCGAGATCAAACTGACCCTTTTTGATTTTGGCAGCAGCCTTTTCGGCGGAGGCCTGATCGACAGTGGACTGAATCTTCTCTACAAGGCCAACAACATCGCCCTGACCGAGAATACGACCGGCCATCCGAGCCGGATCGAATAATTCAAACGCCTCAATCTTTTCACCCGTACCGACATAACGAATCGGCACGCCCGTGCTATGCGCCACCGATAATGCCGCACCGCCGCGCACATCGGCATCGGTTTTGGTCAGGATACAGCCGGACATAGTCACCGCAGCATGAAATTGCTCGGCAATCGGCAAGGCTGTCTGGCCGGTCATGGCATCGAGCACCAATAAACGCTCGGTTGCGCCCACGGCATCTGCCACAGCCTTGATCTCGGCCATCAGCGCATCATCCACCACCTGACGACCGGCGGTATCGAGAATCAATACATGATGACCATCACGCCCGGCTTGCAAAACAGCCGACTTGGCCAGATTGGCCGCGCTCGATCCCACTCCTGCGATATAGGGCACATCCACCTGCCCTGCCAATATCTGCAATTGTTCACGCGCCGCAGGGCGCGTGGCATCCACCGAGGTCAGTGCAACTTTTTTGCCTTGTGATACAAGCAATCGAGCCAGCTTGCCAGCGGTCGTGGTTTTACCTGCGCCCTGCAAACCACAGAGCAGAATCACCGACGGAATTTTGGATAAATCAAGATCGCGGCGTTGCCCGCCGAGCAAATCGGTCAACGCATCATTGAGAATCTTGATAATTACCTGACCCGGTTGCAGACTTTTCGCCACATCCGCGCCCAACGCCCGTTCTTTGACCTCGCTCATCAAATGGCGCACCACCGGCAGCGCCACATCGGCTTCGAGCATGGCCAGACGCATTTCACGCAACGTGGCATCCAGATCAGCCTCGGATACGCGCGCCGACCCACGCAGCTTATGCGCGATATTGCCAAATTTTTCACTTAATCGACTAAACATTTTCTCTCTATATCCTTTGCCGTGAGGTACTTTTGGCTCTCATTTGCGTTTATCTGCGTCTATCCGTGGTTCGCCTTTGACTAAACAATCATCCCCGCGCCAACGGTGTTATTGGTGAATGTGTCAATGACAATAAAACTGCCGGTCATGCGATTATCTGCATAGCTGTCACAATGCAGCGGCTTCATTAATTTGAAGGTGATTTGGCCGATTTCATTCATGGCCAGTTCATCCGCCACATCTTTATTGAGCGTATGAATATCACGACGGAAATCGATACTGGCCACCATCGCTTTAACACTATTGGTAGTGTGTTTGATTACATATTTCTGGCGCACACTCAACGGATCATCGCCAATCCAGCAGACATTGGCCGTCAGTTCTTTACTGTCTGATGGTTCTCCGCCTTCACCAGCCAGATGCACCAGCATATCACCGCGCGACACATCGATTTCATCATTCAGCGTCAGCGTGATGCTTTGCGGCGCAAATGCCTCCTCCAGATTGCCATCAAAGGTGACAATCTCTTTCACCGTCGAGGTATTACCACTCGGAATCGCTTTTACTGCATCGCCGACTTTCACCGTGCCTGATGCAATCGTGCCCATAAAACCGCGATAATCAGGCAACTCGGCGGTTTGGGGGCGATTGACCAGTTGCACAGGCAAGCGGAACGGCTTTGTGTCTACATCGCCCAGCACAGACAGGCTTTCCAGTGTTTCCAGCAGCGTCTTGCCCTTATACCAGTCCATATGATCGCCGCGCACAGCGACCATATCGCCATCCAACGCCGACATCGGAATACAGATTAAATCTTTGACACCCTGTTTGCCACAATACACGTCCATTTCGGCACGAATCTGATCGAATATGGCCTGATCGTGATCGACCAGATCCATCTTGTTGATTGCTACGATCAGGTGCGAAATGCCCAGCAAGCCCAAAATATGGGTATGGCGTTTGGTCTGCGGCATGACACCATTGCGCGCATCAATCAGGATGATAGCGGCATTGGCGGTGGATGCGCCGGTCACCATATTACGCGTGTATTGTTCATGGCCCGGACAATCGGCCATAATGAACTTGCGTTTCGGCGTGGCAAAATAGCGGTAGGCGACATCAATGGTGATGCCCTGCTCGCGTTCAGCCGATAAACCATCAGTCAGCATAGCCAAATCAACTTCGGCAGCTGATGCGATGTGTGTCGTGCCCTTCTTCTTGCGCACCGCCAGCAACTGATCTTCAAATGCGCCCTTGGTATCGACCAATAAACGCCCGATCAGGGTTGATTTGCCATCATCGACACTGCCCACCGTCACCAGTCGCAGCAGTTCAATTTCTTCAGCCATTTTGATATTCAGTTTCGTCATTATTAAATCCTCATTTCACCACGAAGAGCACGAAGGTAAAGAACTTTATGTTTTTCTTCGCAACCTTCGTGTCCTTCGTGGTGAGTAACTCCTAGAAGTAACCCTCTTTTTTCTTGTCTTCCATGCTGTTTGAGCCGTGATCGATAATACGCGTTTCACGCTCGGAGCGGCGTGCTGCCGCTGCCTCAATCACAATCTCATCCATATTCGTTGCATCGGAATGCACCGCGCCGGTACACGGGCTACAACCCAGGGTGCGAAAACGGGACATCACCATCTTCGGTTCTTCGCCTTCGAGCAACTGATCTTTCATCTCTTCATAATACGGAATCAGGAAATTCTTGCGCTCAATCATTAAACGTTCCTTGGCAAAATAGAGCGGCACAATCGGAATTTTTTCCTCGCGGATATACAGCCAGACATCCATTTCAGTCCAGTTGGAAATGGGGAATACACGCACACTTTCGCCATCATGAATCCTGCCATTGTATATATTCCATAATTCAGGCCGCTGATTTTTCGGATCCCACTGACCAAATTCATCACGCATGGAAAACACGCGCTCCTTGGCTCGACTGCGCTCTTCATCGCGACGCGCGCCACCGAAAGCGGCATCATATTCACCCTCTTCCAGCGCATCGAGCAGGCCCTTGGTTTTCAATGCGCCGCAGCAACGCGCCACGCCGAATTCTTTTGGATTCATACCCTTGGCAATCGCTTCTTCATTGCGCCGCACAATCAGATCCGCACCGACTTCCTTACAATATTTATCACGGAACTCGTACATTTCCTTAAACTTGTAACCGGTATCGACATGCAGCAGTGAAAATGGCAACGGGGCCGGATAAAATGCCTTGCGCGCCAGATGCAGCATCACACTCGAATCCTTGCCCACCGAATACAGCATGACCGGATTACGAAACTCGGCCACCACCTCGCGGATGATATGAATAGATTCCGCTTCCAGCGCTTTGAGCTGCGTCAGTTTATGTTCAGATGTTTTTCGTTCAGACATGTACGTCTCCTAACTTTCTTCACGTTTGAATATAACAGCATCGGCAAATAGCCGCTATTATAGCACAACATCAACCTGTTATTCCAAATCCAACCAGCGGCCACCAGCGCCATACCAGCACGATGAACAATAGCAATGCAGTCAGGGATAAAACAGCACCGAACCGCAACATCGCCAGTCGTTGCACAAATCCCGTACCGTAAATCATGGCATTGGGCGGCGTGCCCATCGGCAACATAAAAGCAAAGCCTGCAATAATACCAACGGCCAGTGCAATCGTCAGCGGATCAATGCCTGCGCCAAGCCCCACCGGAATGGCAATGGGCAACAGAATAGCCACAGCCGCCGCATTACTCACGCCTTCAGTCAGCAGTAGGGTCGCCAACGTCAGCACAATAATGAGTGACAGACCCGCCACACCTGCCGGGAAGAACTGCATGGCCAGCCACGCTCCGGCACCGCTCACACTCAATGCCGAGCCAACAGCAATCGCACCGCCATACATCAGCACGACGCTCCAGCTTACCTGCTTTTCAATCTCATCCCAGCTAACCAGGCGCAGGGCGAACATCGCGGCCACGCTGAACAGAGCAATCGCTGCCAACGATGTGGAATGGCCGCCCATCATCCAGGCTAAAACGGTGAAACACAGCAGCCCTCCCATCAGCCAGCCACGCGGCTCCAGGTTGCCCAATTCCAACTGCCTCTTTTCAATGCATTGTCGAGCCTGTGCGATATTCACCCCTTTAAACGGTGTTATCACCAGTAACAATATCGTTGCTGCCAACAGCATCAGCGCAACCAGCGGTGCCGCTGCCAGTGTCCAGTCCATAAAGGTAAACGAATGGCCGGTAATTTGCTGCACCATGCCGAGTGCCAGCGGGCCGCGAGCCCCTCCCAGCAAGGTCATCACGCCACCAATAATTGCTCCCCATGCCACGGCAAAAAACAGCGACTGCGCATAACGATCACCTATTTTCAAATCCAGGTTGCGCACGATATCCCAGACTATCGGTAAAAATATGGCGGCAACCGCATGTTCCGGCATCACAAACGCCATCACTGCGGGTAAAAATAACATGGCCAGCAATAGCTTCTTCGGGCTCGAACCAACGCGGTCAATAAGCGCCAAAGCAAGATGCTCCGATAAACCCGTTACTCTGGCACCCGCCGCCAGCATAAAAGCACCAAGAATAAAAAATACTGCGGGAGAGCCAAACATGGCATATGCATCCGTGGCGGGCAGCACCCCGACCAACGGCAATAACGCCAGACCCAGTAACGATGTTGCGGCCAGAGGAATCAGCCCGCTAACCCACAAGGCCAGACAAAACAGGAAGATCAGCAATGAATTCCAGCCCTGCTCCGTCAAGCCTGACGGCGCATCCTGAGCACCCGCCCACAGAGCCAACAGGGAAATAATGGCCAAAGCCAGAAAAGGCACACCCTCTTTGGCCAACAGCCAGTGCAGCGAGCTGCTCTGTGTTTTTTGATAGCTGGCATCAATCTTGCCGTTTGAACGCAAGTAACGACGCAATCCGTCCAGCCAGCCGGACAAGTGACGCCCCACACTCGACGTAGCAACCTGTTCCGGCAAATAGGGCTCCTTGCCGACCAGCAAGCCGCTCTCCATCGGTGTCAACACGCGCCCCATATCCCGCAGTCGATGGGTAGGCATGCCGGAAGACTCCAGCAATTCATATTGCACCAGCAAGGCCTGCTCAACATCATCCAGACTGGCCAACGGGCAATCGCTTAAAGCCGTGCCCGGTAATGGTCGGAAGGGTAACAGCATCGGTACAATACCCTGCGCAATCAGCTTTTTCATACCATCAATAGTCGATTCCAGTGGCTCCAACCCAACAATCAAATGGCTCACCACCGCACCGGATCGAAATACCGAGCGGGCATAACTCAGCGCCTTATAAATCGCATCCTGACCACCAATATCCTGTTTGCCCGGACAGATTTCAGCAAACCGACCCGCATCATTGACCTCGATATTGCAGATAAAAATATCCAGGCCTGCCTCGTACAGTTCGTCAATGGCTTGTACATCGGCTGGCGCTACGGTTTCCAGCGCAATCTGCCTGTGACCCAGATGTTTACGCAGCAAGGCAATCACGGCGACTAACTTCCTCAAACCGACATCGTCTGATGGCGAATAGCCGTTATACAAATAAACCGTATCCACTTCACGCTCATCCAGCGCCGCTCGTACCGCCTCAACCAGCTCCAGCGGATCACGCAATGGCGGCTCCGCTTCATTCATCATCGAATCATACTGGCAATAGCGACAGGCCTGATCTGGCTGATTGAAGAAACCGCAGCCCAGAAACGGGTGCAGAATCAGCAAGCGATCATGCAGGGCGCTGAAACTACCCATGCGGGCACCGCTACGCGTGGTTTTCTGGTAAAATAGCGGTGCCGGAAGCAAGCTGACATCCGATACCTCACCAGCACAATGAAGCACCGCTTTACCATCTTTCTCAGTCAGCGAAAAACTGCTTTTCTGAGTATACGGTTGCCCGACCGGCACCGTACACAGTTGCCCGGTAGGCAATCTGATATCCAGCACCGTTTCAATAGCATTGGCCTGCGAAATCCATTTGGAGGCCTGCTTCAGGCCTTCCGGTAAAGCCACGCCCCGGCTAACCAGAGACAACTTGGTACGCCCCGGATTGGCAAACGGATGCAGATCAGTGCTGGGAGTCATCAGCTTGTCGGTTCAGGATCTGCTTAGATGGCAGAAATTTTCTCAACCCGGATTTTCCACTGGGTATCGGAAATTTTCTCTTTGGCATGCACTGTCTGCCCCTGCTCTTCGAGCGACAGCGGCACATTCTCAATCGGCGCACCGTCATCGAGAATCACATCGAGTTGCGCACCAATCGGCAGCATGGACAGTTTAATCTTCGTCTTTACGAAATTCATCGGGCAGGCCACGCCGGAGAGGTCGAGCAAAACAACGCTGTCATCGACTTCAGTAGATGCCTCAACAACCTCTTCAGTTTCAACCGCTTCCGGCACCGCAGCAAAACGCACCCCGGCCAGCTTTAGCCAATCCGACTGCACATTGCGCAAATGGATCACGCCCGACGCCGGATCGGCCAGATCAATATTCATCAGCGCCGACTGCACTGCCTGAAAAGCGGCCATCAATTCGCTGTCTGCCGCCGCATTCACAGCCAGCAGACCAAACACCTGCGCATCTTCTTCCGGCGCTTCACCGAACGGCACCAGAAATGCGCGCGCCGCTGAAATAGCAGAACGGCGTAACGCCGTCAGTGCTTCAGCCCAGAACATCGCATCGATATGGGCGCGAGCAATCAGCATTTCGTATTCCGCTTCCGAAATCAGCGCATCGGACATGGACAATACCGCACCGGCACATTCGCCCTTCTTGTTACCCTTGGTATTGAATGCTTCGTTTTCACTCCAGTCGTAGATTAAACCTTCGACTTCGCCGGCATCGGCCTTGAACGGTGCCAGAATTTCTGCAATCCCGTCTTTACCCAAGCGTGTAGCCCAGTCATGCACAGATTCGTCACCCTCACGCCCATCCTTATAGGCGTTCAAGATCGTGATGCCCGCTTCGGGCGCATATTTGGCAGGCACAGGATCGGTCGCGAAAGCCAGCGGCGAACCGGCCACACCGGAACCGCCCAGATGCAATTGATAATGCGGCACAGCCTGACCTGCCACTTTCTTGGCCATACCATGAAAACCCAGATCGGCAATATGGTGACGAGCGCAAGAATGCTGGCAACCGGATGCCTTGACCGTAATCCCGGCCAGCGTCGCATCTGTTTTGAAATCCGCCATCAAAGGTTGTAAGGCAGCAGCCAATCCGCGACTGGAGGTAATGCCCAAGCGACAGGTTTCGGTGCCCGGACAAGCTACAACATCGGCAATAGCGCGGGCATATTCGGTGAACAAGCCAGCATCATTCAATACCTTCAGCGTTGCATCCACTTTGCCCGCATCGACGTTGTTGATCACCACACCCTGCTCCGCCGTTACGCGTAGCGTTTCAACGCCTGCCGCTCGCGCCGCATCGGCCACAGCATGGCACTGCGCCGGCGTCAAATCGCCACGAAACAGATTCAACAGAATCGCTTTCTGACCATTATGCTGCTCAACCACACCGGATTCTGAACGCGGCAGTTCGCCGGTCGGCGTACGCCAACCCGCATCTGAACAACCACCATCATCAACATGGGTGGATTCAATCACTGCGCGCTGTTTTTGATATTCCTCGACAAAACCTTCCGCACCAAGCTTCTGTGCCACATATTTCAAACGGGCGCGGGCGCGGCGTTTGCGGTCGGAATACTTGAAATGCATCCGCATCAGCGCTTCGCCAACCAGAAGAATATCGGATTCAGGCACGAAATCCTCCAGCAACAGCGCTCCCATCGGTTGAGACGACAAACCGCCAGCCGCCCAGACCTGAAATCCGTTCACGCCATTCTGTGCGGTGGCAATAAAACCGATATCGTGCATGCCACCCAGACCGCAATCGGTAGCGCAGCCGGAGAAATTGACTTTGAATTTGCGCGGAAACTGTTGGGCCAGCGGATGACGCAGAAAATACTCGGCAAAACGGCGCGCATGCACGCTCACATCAGCATATTCAGCCGGGCACGACCCGGCCAGGAAGCAGGACGAAACATTACGCACGGTATTGCCGCAGGCCTCGCGCGTGGTCAGCCCAACTGCATCCAGCCTGCGCAGAAATGACACGACATCATCCAGCCCCACAAAATTGGCCTGAATATCCTGACGCGTGGTGACATGAGCAAGTTTTACCGGTGCTTCAGTCAAGGTACCGTCGGTCGGTAACACGCCGGTATAATCGGCTACGCAATCACCGATCACATCCAGCTGATCCGGTGTGATATTACCGCCCGGCAATTTAACGCGCACCATCTGCACGCCTTCCTGACGCTGACCATACACGCCCATCTGCAAACGAAACGGCGTAAAACGCTCTTCGGACATCGTGCCGGCACGAAACGCCTTGAAACCTGCCTCGAATTCATCGACATCGGCTGTTTCTGTAAAATTAAATGCTGTCATTTTTTAACCCCATACTCACCGCAGAGGACGCAGAGGACGCGGAGGAAACCATCATACTATTGGTTTTTATGTTTTTCCTCTGCGTCCTCTGCGTCCTCTGCGGTAAAAAAATATTTACTCGCCGAATTTTAATTCGCAGGCTTGTTCGTAAGTCACCAGGTCGGTGATGGTTGGATTTTCACCGCACAGCGGGCAAGCCGGATCTTTGTGCAACTTCAATTTTTTCCATTCCATGCGCAGCGCATCGAACACCATCAATCTGCCAGCCAATGACTCGCCAATGCCCAGTAATTCCTTAATCGCCTCAACAGCCTGAATCGTGCCGACTGCGCCAGCCAGCGCACCCAGAATTCCGGCTTCGGAGCATGATGGTACCAGCCCTGCCGGTGGCGGCTCGGGATAGAGGCAGCGATAACATGGCGCACCCTTCTGCTGATGCGGTTTAAAGGTGGCAACCTGCCCTTCAAAACGGAACATAGCACCGGAAATCAACGGTTTCTTCTCCATATAACAGGCATCATTAACCAGGAATCGTGTTGGGAAATTATCACAACCATCGATAATCAAATCATAATCGCGGATAATCTCGCGCACATTATCTTCAGTAATGAAGTAGTTATAGGTGTTCACCTTCACATCAGGATTAAGCGCTTGCATAGTTTCGCGCGCACTTTCCACCTTGGGCATGCCGATGCGATCCTGATTATGAATAATCTGGCGCTGTAAATTGGATGAATCCACCACATCGGCGTCTGCAATGCCAATCGTACCAACGCCTGCCGCAGCCAGATAATAGGCCACCGGCGAACCAAGGCCGCCTGCGCCGATCATAAACACTTTGGATTCGAGCAGTTTCGACTGCCCTTCCGCGCCCACTTCCGGCAAAATAATATGCCGCGAATAGCGCTCGA
>CAZDFL010000032.1:0-12793 GCA_964504835.1 uncultured Zetaproteobacteria bacterium | reverse complement strand
GGTGCCAGAAATTCGTACAGCCGCACCAGATCGGAAAGAGCCTTGCTCGTCCATTCAATCTGCATTAACGGGGTGGCGGCAAGGGGGTGTCGGTGCTGAGGCTGTCGGCCCATGCCTGAACGGCTTGATGTTCGATGAGTTGGCCTGCATCTACATCGGATAATGCTTCCCGCGTCAGACGATTGCGTGTCTCTTCCTGATTGATCCAGTCTGATAGCGCCTGTTTCATAATCCAGCCGCGTGAGCGCTCCAGTTGCGTTGCAATTTTATCGACTCTTTCAGCTAAAGGCAGCGGTATATGCGCTGTGATTACTTTGGTTGCAGTTTGTGCCATTACATGCCTCCTGACTGATGTGATTGTTATTGAATCATAGTGATTTATCTTGAATAGTCCAGGCTCTATCCAACTGAACTACGAGCGCAAAAACATATCGGCAGAATGAATCTCATCCTGCCGGGACAATCTTTCCTTTTTTGATGCTGAAAATATCCAGCTGTTTCTGGCCTACGCCAAACGCATCAAAATGCACATGACCGGTGATGGCGGGAAACCCTTCCTGATCTTGTAAGGCGTCAAAAATTTCGCGTTCTTTCAGCCCCAGACGACTGGTTATCACTGTCGCAATGCGCATGGTATCGTATGCCAGGCGCATCAAATCGGTCGTTTTATCATTGCCCCAGGCTTCCCGATTCGCAAACTGGAAGCGGCGTATGGCCGGATCATCGTTATCGTTCTGATCAGTACTGCCCGATGTGGCAAAACGGGCATGCGAAAGGTAACGGCCACGATCATCGAGCAAATGACCATCCTGCCAGCGACTACTGCCGTATAGCGGCAGACCCGAAATATCGGCATAAGCCAACTGCCCGGCCAGCAAGGCAACCTTTCTGCCATTCAGAGCCAGATAGATGGCATCGAAGTTCACCGGCATGCGTATTTCCATATCCATTTTGGGCAGGAATACGTTCAAATCCTCATCCAGCGCGGCCAGCACCACATCATCATCTGTTTCGTAACGCAGTTGCCGCAAGCGCTCACGATAATCGATGACGCCCGCATCCAGTTGCAGGGTTTGCAGCACTTCCCCGCCCAACGCCTCGAAAGCAGTCACAAACATATCCGCTTCCGCCTGCTTTTCACCGGCATCTGAAATCACCACCATGCGTTTGGCTTCATGCTGCCATGCGTAATCAGCCATCACATCAACTTGCGCCAGTGGTGACATCGTGTGAATAAACAGCGCGTCCGAACGATGCGCCAGCTCCATGCTGCCGGTTAGACTAATAACAGGAACAGACTGCTTGAGATACGGCAACAGCGCTTCAGTGGTTTCTGCCAGCAATGGCCCTATGATAATATTAACCGATTCATCCGTTAGCTGCCGATAAGCCTTGATAGCTGCGGCTGGATCCGAGGCCGTATCTTCAATGCGCAGAGTAATATATTCACTATATTCCAGCCCGGCCAGCGCAATGCGAATACCGCGCAAGGCTTGCTGACCATAACGGGCGTATTTACCACTCAAGGGCAGTAAAACGCCAATTGTCGCCACCCTGACTTCCCCCGATGCCCATGCCTGAAGCTGCTCAATTTCCGGAGCATTCGGCATGGCGGCGGATAATAGCTGCGCAATCCTGCCAATCTCAGCCACCTGACCGCTCATTAAGCGTGCCCGCCCGGCATATAGCGCAAATGCAGGCAGAATATTTGGCGTCAGCGCCTGATCGTGCATCCACTGTTCAACCGTTTCCATCGAAGCGCGACGGGCGGCCATTCTCAACCAGTTATCACGCCCTGCCAGATCGATTTCGGCAGCCGCCAGCAACCACCCCACCGCTTCGCGCTCACCGGCCTCTTGCGCAAGCACAGGACCAACATCAAGAATCTTATCCACCAGTTCACCCGTCAGGCGGGGATGCAGCAAGGCCTGACGCATTTCATCCAGCGCTCGCCCGTTCTCTTCCTGTTCCAGCCACCATCGGGCCAGCCAGAAATGGGCATAGGGAACCAGCGCATGCTGAGGGTATGTTTGGATCGCAGACATGGCAGCCGCATCGGCGTCTGCAAAATGACCTTCGAGCATCAACTGCACCTTGCGAAATGTCGCTTCTTCGCGAATCGGGGCGGAATCGCCTGCGGCCAATGATTCCAGTTGCTGCAAAATGAAATGAATATCGCCGCCGGAACGCGCCTGAACCATCAGTCGTTGTATTTCAGCCGTGCCTCTGAATACCTGTAACATATGCGATACGGCAGGCTTTGAGACCGTTTGTGTTGTCGTTTTGGGTTGGCAGGCACTAAGCAATAACAGCGTAAAAACAGAAGCAAATAATAAAGTCGGCATTGCAGCCGACGCTTTGGGAAGATAACGTCTCAACATGGATACGCAGACTAAACATCAAACGTCATACGGCCAACTGTTCGTCGTCGCAACCCCTATCGGGAATCTGGCTGATATGACCTATCGCGCCGTTGAAACGCTGAAATCTGTGCACGTTATTGCCGCCGAAGATACGCGCAACAGTCGCAAGCTGTTGCAACATTATGCGATCAGTACGCCAATGATTGCAGTACACGAACACAATGAAAGCGCCATGATTCAGACACTGCTCACCCGACTCAAAAACGGCGAAGATGTGGCGCTGATTTCCGATGCCGGTACGCCATTGATTTCCGATCCCGGTTATCGGCTGGTGCGCGGACTGCATGCCGAGCACATCAAAATCGTGCCGCTTCCCGGTTGCAGCAGCGTCTTGACCGCCCTGTGCGCCGCCGGTTTACCGACCGACCATTTCCGTTTTTCAGGCTTCCTGCCACGCAGCGGCAAAGCGCGACAGCAAGAGATCAATCGCATTGTCGGCGCTGATGAAACCGTGATTTTACTGGAATCCCCACGCCGTCTGCTGACCACACTGCAAGACATGCAAACGCAATTACAGCCAGACAGGGAACTCGTTGTTGCACGCGAACTGACCAAATTGCATGAGGAATTTATCCGGGGCACGGCTGAATATCTGCTAAACCATTTCGAACAACATGCTCCGCGCGGTGAAATTGTGCTGTTGATCGGCCCGGCCAGCGCAGAAGCTGTTGAACTTACCGATCAGCATATTATCGACTGCCTGGCAGAACCGGCCATGCAGGCATTGCCCCCATCGGCCCGCGCCAAGGCTGTCGCCCATACGCTGGATATCAACAAATCACGCGTTTATGCGTTGATAAATAGAGGCAAGGCGTGAGGGGCAAGGGGTGGATACGGCATCCGGACAATCCGGAGCCATGAGCACAAAACAGGGGCAACTGGGCGAAGAGCGTGCGGCCCGTTACCTGCAACATCGGGGCTTTGCCATACTCGATCGCAATATCCGGCTCGGACGCGGTGAACTCGATATCGTCGCCAGACGTGATGATTTAATCGTGTTTGTTGAGGTCAAAGCACACAAATCGCGTCAGGCAAGCCTGCTGGCCATGCATCCCGACAAGTGTTCCCGCCTGCAATCTGCTGCCGAAACATGGTTGAGCAGGCATGCGAATCTGGCGCAATGCCAATGCCGCTTTGATTTAATCATCCTGACCCCTAGAGTCGGCTTACCTGCGTGGGTTTCCCCGCGCATCGAACACATGGAGGATATTATCAGGTGAGCGCCAGCCAGCAGCATGCACCCCCTTTGATTGAACAGGCTTTTGCAGAAGGCATTGCACTGCGCCAGCAATGCATGCAGTCATTATCCGCCCCCCTTCAAAAGGCCGCCAAAATCATTGTCAGCTGCCTTCAAAACGGCGGTAAAGTACTGGCCTGCGGCAATGGCGGTTCGGCAGCCGATGCCCAGCATTTTGCCGCCGAACTGGTCAATCGTTTTGAAATCAACCGCCCCGGCATGGCCGCAGTAGCGCTAACCCATGATGCCTCGGTCATTACCAGTATCGCCAACGATTTTTCATTTGCGCAGGTATTTTCCCGCCAAGTCGAGGCGCTTGGGCGACCCGGCGACGTGCTACTGCTTATTTCTACCAGCGGAGATTCGGACAATATTGTAGCCGCTGCTGATGCAGCTGCTGCCGTCGGCATGCAATCGATTGCCCTGACCGGCAAAGATGGTGGAAAGCTGGGCCGCAACAAGCATGTAACCATGCATATTAATATCGCCCACCCATCCACGCCGCGCATTCAGGAAATGCACATTACCTGCCTGCATATTCTGTGCGCGCTGGTGGATGAATCCATGTTTGGAGATACCCATGACCATTAAACCACTTTCGTTCAGCAAGCTGAAAACCGTAGCCCTGTCCACACGTTTAACCGATTCCGACAGCAAAGATTTCGGTGCGCCTTACCAGCCGGACAGCGGCTTTGAGAGTTTCCTGTGCAGCCTGCCCAATCTGGGCTGTGCCGGTGATCTGTTTCGGCTGCGCGATGCCATGGTTCACGCTTTTCGTAACAAGCATGCGATTATTCTCGCCTGCGGCGGCCATGTACTGGATTCCGGTCTTGGCCCGCTGATTTGCCGCCTGATTGAGCAGAAGGTCATTGCAGGGCTGGCCTTGACCGGCGCAGCGCTGGAGCAGGATGTCGAGATTGCCATTTGCGGCCGCACCGTCACCGCACGCGAACGCGAACTCAGTGATGGTCATTATTTTATGACCGAAGAAACAGGCTGCCTGATCAACGATGCCATCAATTTCGGTACCCTGGAAAACTGGGGGATTGGCAAAAGCGTCGGCCAGCGTCTGCTGGAATCCGAACTGGAGCATCTCGATCACTCTATTGTTGCCACCGCCTGCCGTTATGGCATTCCGGTTTCTGTGCATCCGGCCATTGGCGCGGATGCCTTTTGCTTTCACCCTGCCGCGCATGGTGAAGCGCTCGGTGCAGCCGGCATGGTGGATTTCCGCCTGCTGGCTGGCATGATGGCGGCTTCCAGCCATGGGGTGGTGATTAATGTTGCCTCCAGCGTGGTGATGCCACGCGTGCTGTTGCAGGCGGTCGATGCCGCCCGCAATGTGGGTAAAACGATTGAGTCGGTCACCACCGCCGTCATTGATCCGGCTGCCAGTACAACGGCCATCACCGATGTGGTCACACGCTTATCACTACCTGACGGTGTCGGTTTTTGGTTATCCGGCCCCGATGAAATACTTGTACCCTTGCTCTTTGCCTCCGTACTGGAAGCCTTGGGCGATGAGATTAATTAAACAAACTGGAGATATCATGCCATTGATTCGACTATTGATTCTACTCACCGCCTCATTATCCCTGCCCGGCTGTTTTGCCACGACCATCCTTGGCGGAGCCGCTGCCGGAGCTTCCAGCATCCATGATGAACGCACCATTGGACGGCAAATCGATGATGTTGCCATTGCATCCAAGATTGATGCCAGACTGATTGCCGAGCGTGATATGCCATCACGATGGGTCGGCGTTGAAGTCTTTCGGGGAAAAGCCATCCTGACCGGCCATCTGCCAAGCCGCAGACACATTGAACGCGCCGTCCACATCACCAAACAAATACGTGGCGTGATTGAAGTAAAAAACCAAATCGAAATGGGTACACCGAAAATTCGCACCGTGATGTCTGACTCATGGATTACAACGCGCATCAAACGGCGTCTGTGGCAGGATAAACTCGTATCCGGCTTCAAAATTCATGTCGATACCGTCAACGGCAAGGTTTATCTGCAAGGCGTCGTCAACCAGCTCATTGAGCGCCAGCGCGCCAAGGATATAGCCAGAGGAACGCCGGGTGTAACTGCGGTGATCGACCTGATGCAATCCGGTAATTCATAAGGTTTTGCAACACGCATCAGCTCTGCAACAAGCGCAAGATCAAGTCCGGCAGTGGAAAAGCGAAGCAAAGCGCATTGTCTTTACCAATGGCTGTTTCGATCTGTTGCATCCCGGCCATATTGATTACCTCGACAGGGCGGCAGCGCTTGGCGATAAACTGATCATCGGCCTGAACGATGATGATTCCATTCGTCGTCTGAAAGGCTCATCACGCCCGATTAATCCACTCCAGGATCGCGCCGTCATGCTGGCTGCCCTGCGTGCTGTCGCGCTGGTCGTAGCGTTTTCAGAAGATACGCCGCTCAAGCTGATTACCACCCTGATGCCCGATGTGCTGGTCAAAGGCGGCGATTATCAGCCTGATGACATTGTTGGCGCAGCACAAGTTCGCCAAAACGGCGGCGAAGTCATCGTCATGCCCTTTCTTGACGGCCACTCCAGTTCAGGACTCATCCAACGCATTCAATCCATGTCATAACGCGATAGCACGCTTTGCTTAATATGAAACGAACAATGCACGTTAAGGTAAATCGCTAATCAGCCAGCATCAAAAACAGATGGATGTTTCTGCTCAATCACCTCAATCCGTTCAATCACCACCGGCTCCAGCGGCACATTCTGCATGCCATTGCGCGTTCCGGTACTCACCGCTTCTATACTGCGAACCACGCTCATGCCTTTGCTCACCCGACCGAATACAGCATAGCCCCAGCCCCTGAATGATTTGCTGCTATGGTTGAGAAACGTATTATCTTTTGTATTGATAAAAAACTGGTTACTGGCCGAATTCGGATCGGAGGTGCGCGCCATCGCAATCGAACCGGTGTTATTGCGCAAGCCATTGTCCGCTTCGTTGGCAATCGGAGCGAATGTGGGCGTTTTTTGCATCGCTTTGTTGAAGCCGCCGCCTTGAATCATAAAACCCGGAATCACCCGATGAAAAATCGTGCCATCGTACTTGCCTGCTTTGGCATAATGCAAAAAATTAGCCACTGTTGCAGGCGCCTTATCCCTGTCCAGTTCCATTTCTATCGTTCCCATTGATGTCGTCATTTTAATCTGAACCTGCTCGGCAACTGCTACCTGTGCAGACTGTAAACCCACCACTGCGGCCATTGCCGCCAATAAAATAAACCGTTTCATTGTTATCTCCCGAATTATTTTGTACTTTATTTTGTACTCTTAACAGACATCGGAAGTATGTGCTACACTGCCCGCATATGGAATCAGTCAATGCAGATATCATTGAAGAGATCGTTACGCTATCCGCGCAATTGCCGGAAAAGCAGCGCAGGCAATTGCTTGATCTGGTGGCCGAATGGAAGCCGGATATTCGTCAGGCCACGCGCGAAAGCTATACTGAACTGCTCAATTTCACGTCAAAAAACGGCACCCACTACGGCCATGCCAGAGATGTCAGTGCAAGCGGCGTATTTATTGCAACATCGGCCAAATTTGAAGTGGGAGATGCAATCAAGCTCATTCTGACCTTTATTTCAGCCCCCAATCCGGTGCGCCTTCAGGGTCATGTCGTGCGTAAAACCGATGAAGGCATCGGCATACATTTTGATGAAAACAGTCGTAGTCAGGTAAAAAATCTGGATTCCATTATTTCAAAACACGCCCTGATTCTGCATCACAGGTAGCTGCTACCAGGCGTCTTTCCGGCGCCTGATATCACTAAACACAGCCAGAGGATCAGTATGTATATTTTGCGCTACGGCGTAGCTCTGGCAAAAAACCGCATCCAGCGGTCGCAGAAAAGGATTGGTGGCGATTTCCATCGCGACAGATGACGGGATGGTCGGCAGATGTTGTTTCCTGAGCTGTTTATCATGCACAATACGTTCGGTCAGCCTCGGGTTATCCGCATCCATCGCTTTGGCGAACTTGAGATTGGGCAACGTATATTCATGGGCGCAATACACTTTTGTGCTGCCATCAAGCGCCGCGATTTTATTCAGGCTGTGCAACATCTGGGCAGGGCTGCCTTCAAACAAGCGCCCACAACCGGCACCGAACAGGGTATCGCCGCAAAACAGCGCGTCGCCCAGCACATAGGCAATATGCCCAATGGTGTGGCCCGGCACATCCAGCACGGCAATATTCAGACCGGATACAAGCGGCGGCGATGTATCCGATACAGCAACATCAATGCCGGGAATACGCCCGGCATCATGTGCTGCGCCGATAATCAGGCATGCGAAATCTTTTTGCAGTGCTAGGTTGCCGTCGGTATGATCCCAGTGGTGGTGGGTGTTAAAAATATGGGTAAGCGGCTTGCCAAGCGCCTTACAGGCCTGCTGCACAGGGGCTGCTTCGGCAGGATCAACGGCAATCAGCGCATTGCTGGCCTGTGATTCAATGAGATAAATATAATTGTCCCGCAATACAGGCAATTGATGAACGCTGAAACCAGCATGTTGATAGGACCACATGCTGACAGTGTAATAAGAATATAGACTAAACGCATCTGTTTATACGTGATGGCTGCGCGCGGGGAGATTTCCATGTCACACGGTTCAACCAAGGCGGTCATTACGGCATTCGCCGCCAATGCAATGGTGACCGTAGCCAAATTTGTCGGTTTTGCGCTATCCGGTTCCAGTGCCCTGCTGGCCGAAGCGGTGCATTCGCTGGCCGATACGGCCAATCAGGGACTGCTCTATCTGGGATTACGGCGCTCGGCTCGCCAGGCCGATGAAGAGCACCAGTTCGGTTATGGTCAGGAACGTTATTTCTGGAACCTGATTTCCGCCGTCACCATTTTCTTCCTCGGTTGTGCTTATACGCTCATGCATGCCATGGAACAGCTTCAACATGGCCATACGCCTGAACTATCACTGCTTCCGTTTTTAATTATCGGCTTCGCTTTTTTAATGGAGGGGTATTCATTTTCTGTTGCCCTGATTGAATTCAAGCAACAATGCAAGGCGGCAGGCAAGACATTCCGGGAGTATTTAACCGAGACACGTGACCCGACCACGCTGGCCGTACTGATTGAAGATTCAGCCGCGTTGCTGGGGCTGGTGATAGCGCTGATCGGCATGGGAATGGCGGCCTATACCGGTTCTGCTGTATTCGATGGTATTGCGGCGATTTGCATTGGCCTGCTGATGGGCGGACTGGCCTTTTTTCTGGCTTCGACCAACCGCAAATATCTGCTCAATCACGCCAATGAAGAAGTCGATGAGATTGCCGCGCAGCTGTGGCAGGCCGATGATCAGGTGCAGCATGTTCACCGCATCAACAGCATTGTGCTGTCGCCGCAAGATACACTGCTGATGGCCGAGGTGGAGTTGCGTGAAGAAGCCATCTTTGCCGATATGACACAGGAAGAAATCAGCCGTGCGATTCGCTTTATGCATAAGCTGGACGATATTCGCCGTTCGCTGGAAGATGATGTCAGCCGCGTTGCGCCGGAAACAAAACACATCTTTATCGAATTCAACACGCCGCAGGATAAGCCTGATAAATCGTAGGGTGGTGTACGGCGAATGATTGGCATAAGCTTTCCCTCCGATTTCTGATCGCATCAATATATAGGAGTTTTTCATTATGAGCGTACTGGTTGGCAAACAGGCCCCCGAATTTACTGCTGCAGCTGTCATGGCTGACGGCTCGATTAACGAGAGTTTTTCTCTATCTGATTACAACGGCAAATATGTTGTATTGTTCTTTTATCCGCTGGATTTCACCTTTGTATGCCCGTCCGAACTGATTGCCTTTGATCATCGCATCAAGGAATTCGAAGCGCGTGGCGTGCAGGTAGTGGGTTGTTCCATTGATTCCCAGTTCACCCATGCAGCATGGCGCAACACAGCCGTCAACGATGGTGGTATTGGCGATGTGGCTTATCCGCTGGTGGCCGATATTAAACACGAAATCTGTCAGGCTTATGATGTCGAATTCGCCGATGCAGGCGTGGCTTTCCGTGGTTCTTTCCTGATTGATAAATCAGGTACTGTGATGCATCAGGTGGTCAACCATCTGCCGCTGGGTCGCAATATCGATGAAATGCTGCGCATGATTGATGCGTTACAGTTCCATGAAGAACATGGCGAAGTTTGCCCGGCCGGCTGGAACAAGGGCGACAAGGGTATGGTTGCCGATGCTGATGGCGTGGCTTCTTATCTGGCCTCTGAAGCAGATAAACTGTAAAAACTGCTTATTTGAAAGCTTGAAAAAAGCGGTTCCGTTCGGAGCCGCTTTTTTTATCTCTGAATTGCTTCATTTTAGGCATTAAATATGCTTGTAAGACGAAGAACATCCAAGAAGTAATCGAATCGCGTGAAACAGGGAGATAACCAATGTCTGAAGCATCCATCAACGATGCCGATTTAGATACCAGTCATGCCATAGAGATTGCCCCCCGTGTTTGGTGGGTCGGCCATTATCTGAAAGGTGATGTGTTTCAGTGCCACGTTTACCTCATTGAAAATGGCGATCAGTCAGTTTTGATTGATCCCGGATCGAAATTATCCTTTACTCAAACCCTTAAAAAAATCGAAGAGGTCACCTCCTTTTCAAATATTCGTTATTTTATTTGCCACCATCAGGACCCAGATATTACCGCCAGTTTACCGACCATTGACGCCATGATAACGCGTGATGACGCCGTGCTGGTCAGCCATTGGCGGGCGGCGGTTCTGCTGAAGCATTACGGGCTGAAGAAGCTGCCCTTCTGGTTGATCGAGGAACATGACTGGAAGCTGGAACTCGGCGGCAGAACACTGGCCTTCGCATTTACCCCGTATATGCATTTTCCGGGCGCATTCTGCTCCTTCGATCACCAGTCCGGCACGCTGTTTTCCAGCGACATCTTTGGCGGATTCACCCCGGACTGGTCGCTTTATGCGCAGGATGAAAGCTATTTCGAATGTATGCGCCCCTTCCATGAACATTATATCCCCAGCCGCGAAATTATGGTGCATGGCATGCTGACACTGGAAAAATTCCCGATTCGACAAATCGCGCCCCAGCATGGCTCGATTATTCCATCGCATCTGGTTCAATTCATGATTGATAAATTAAAGACGCTGGATTGCGGCCTGTTTTTGATGACCAAAAAAGATTCCGATATTCAACATTTGATGAAACTGAATCAGATGGTTCGCGATACCACCGAGAGTATCCTGAATTATCGGGATTTTCGCCAGGTCGCCGAGCATTTTGTGTCCGCTTTTGAGTCGGTTATTCCGCTGCAGTCGCTGGAATTTTTTATTCTGGACAGTGAGGGCGAATCCATCCGCCTCAATCGCTATAATCGTTATCATGGTGAAGTTGCGGATGTGCCGAAATCTTTTCAGAACTTTCTTATGCAGGATGATAACAATCAGTCCGGCGTGTGTTATCAAATGCTGGCCTTGGATGAACAGGCACAGACCTTGTTATTAAAGTTGCCACTGCCGAATGATTCGAATTATTCCGCCCTTGCGATATTGAATTTATTCTCCGAAATAAATATGGGCGCAGAGTTTGACGATGTACTGGAGAAACTTTCGTTTCCGCTGGCGATGGCCATTGAAAGAGAAGCGATTTACCGAGCCCTGGAAACCGACCGCAACACAATTTATGAGCGCTCCATTCGCGACCAGCTCACCGGCCTTTATACCCGCATTCACATGCATGACGTTGTGCATCGCATGGTCTTGACGCACGCCAGAAATGACAAAGCCTGCTTTGCACTGGTGATGGTTGATATTGATTTTTTCAAGTCGGTGAATGATACCTACGGCCATCAAACCGGCGATAGCGTATTGAAGGATGTGGCCGGGGTGTTGCTCGATGAATCCCGCGAGATTGATGTGCCGGTGCGCTTTGGCGGCGAAGAGTTTTCCATATTTATCGTGACCGACAGCGTAGATGGAGCCAGTTTATTTGCCGAACGCCTGCGCAAACGCGTTGAAGCATTGGCCTTTTGTTCAGATGGCGTTGGATTCTGCGTGACAATCAGCGCAGGCGTTGCATTGCACGATCAGTCTGAATCGCTGGCCGGATTGACCAAGCGCGCGGATATGGCCTTGTACGAGGCCAAACGAAGCGGCAGAAACAGAATATGCCTGGCGCAAGCTGCTCAATAAGCAGCACAATTTGCGGAGCGTATCGAATTGCAACATGATGCGTTGCTATGACCTTCCTGAATCGATTTTATCCCCACCTGCTGGCTGCTCTGTTTACGGCATTTTTCATCGGCATGGGCATCGAGCCGGTATCCCGGCAAGTGTGGATTGCCGAAGTCATTCCAGTCGGCATCATCTTTGCCGCGCTGGTCTTGTCGTTTCGATTTTTTCGCTTCAGCCGGATTGCTTATAGTCTCATGGCCATTTGGCTGTTCTGGCATACGGTTGGCGGCCACTATACTTTTGCCAATGTGCCGTTTCAGTGGGTGAGTGATTTATTTGGTTTCGAGCGCAATCATTTTGATCGGGTTGGCCATTTTGCGATTGGATTTTACGCCTTTTCCATGGCTGAGTGGTTACTCAGAAAACGTTACTGTGGCATAGTTACAGCCACCTTTTTCAGCCTGTTTTTCATTATGAGCGTCGCCGCCGGTTATGAAATCATCGAATGGTGGTATGCCGTGGCCGATGGTGGCGATGCGGGCATAGAATTTCTCGGTTCACAGGGCGATATCTGGGATGCCCAGAAAGATATGCTGGCTGATACCTTCGGTGCCATCACCTCATTGGTTCTGTTCTGGTTTATCCGTCCTGATTTAAAATCAGGATAGGCTGCAAGCGCCTTCGAGCATGGCACCCAACTTACCCGTTTACCGCCTGCGCGATGCTTGCTATTAATAGCTCAATGCATACCGCCACTCAAAGGGTGAAGAACGGGCAAACCTATATTGACAGTGAAACAGCCCAGAAGCTGGCAGCCAATCCAGATCGGGACGGCAATCCACTGAGTCTGTTGTCAGCGCGTGAATTTGAGGTGTTTGTGCACCTGGCCAATGGTGTGAGCATCAATGCGATTGCATCGTACTGTTGCCTGAGCCCCAAAAC
>CAZDFL010000031.1:0-12820 GCA_964504835.1 uncultured Zetaproteobacteria bacterium | reverse complement strand
CGCAGCGGTTGCTCCATCTCGTCGATAGGCAAGGTTTCCAGGCACACGCGGCTGGCATTCAGGCAACGGCCAAGATTCATTTTCATCGATGATGCCAGATGAACTGCACAGGCTGATTGTGCCAATTGCGGCATCAGAGCCATATGGCGGATATGTTCTTCAGCCAGGCCGCTCGCAGCCAGTTTTTCATCAGCTGAATACGTGGCTTGCTGGCGGAATTTAAGCAGGCCGCGCTGATGCCGTGTTATCCAGGCCATATCCAGTTTTTCGACTGGGCACAGGCGTAACAGGTTCTCGGCAAACAGCATCTGATGTTCCTGCAGTTCATGCAGTAAACCTGTGGCCAGCTCTACATCGGCAACATTTTGCCAGATGGCCTCTCGCAGTGGCGCAACATCGAGCAGAGCTTCGGCAATCAGCAGTGCTTCGACGATGTGACTGGTGGATGCATCCAGTAGCGTTTCCAGATGATGGACGGCGCACAAGCCCAGATGATTGACGACATGATTGACCACCTGCGTATGAATAATCTCGTTGGCCAATGGATGGGCGGAAAAATGCGCGCCAAAGCGCCGGTGCAGTGCGGCAGGGAAATAGTGCTGCAACATGCTCTGGCTAAAGGCGCTAATGTTGTGAAATCCGACTTCGGACAAACGTGCATGGATGCGGTTTTTCTCCTGCCCGAGCAAAATCGATAACTGCGGGCGCAAGTGCAATAATTCATTGTTGTCGATATCCGGGGCGACAGCGCTATCGAGCCAGCCCTGATTGGCTAGCCCATCGCGCAGTCGATATAAACGTGGCGCATGTTTTTTTGCATCAAATGCCGCCAGAGTCAGGGCGCGTGACTGCAACAGATTATCAGTCAGGCACTGCTTGGTAACGGCATCGGTTAATTGTTGCAGCTGCCGGTTGCGCCTGTTGCCTGTTAGATTAATAGCGGGAACCGTGCACAGGATTTTCAGATTCACCTCATGATCGGACATATCGACACCGGCAGAGTTATCCATCGCATCGGTGTTAATCAGGCCGCCGCCCACGGCATATTCAATACGTGCCAACTGGGTGAAGCCCAGATTGCCGCCTTCGCAGATGACCCGGCATTGCAGCGCGCTGGCATCAATGCGCACGGCATTATTGGCCGGATCGCGCACATCGGCATGTGTTTCGCTGCTCGCTTTCACATAGGTGCCGATGCCGCCGTTGTAGAGCAGATCAACAGGCGCGGCAAGAATAGCGCGAATCAGCGCTTCGCCGGACAATGTTTTCTCACTGATGCCGAGCGCCTTGCGAACCGGTGCTGCCAGTGCAATCTGTTTGGCGCTGCGCTCGAAAATGCCGCCGCCCTTGCTGATGCAGTCGGTGGTATAAGCATCCCAGCCTAGCACCGCAGCAAACAGGCGCTGGCGTTCTGCAAATGCACTGGCCGCATCCGGCGTCGGATCGAGAAAAATATGGCGATGGTTAAATGCCGCCAGCAGCTTGAGGTTCGGGTTCAACAACATACCGTTGCCGAACACATCGCCACCCATATCGCCAATAGCCACGCAGGAAATCGGATCGGCATAGGCATCGATACCGAGCTTGGCAAACAGGTGAGCGGCGCACACCCATGCCCCACGCGCGGTAATGCCGACTACCTTGTGATCATAACCATGTTTGCCGCCGCTGGCGAACGCATCATCGAGCCAGAAACCGGCAGTCTGGGACTCTTCATTGGCATCATCGGAGAAGCGTGCCGTACCCTTGTCTGCGGCCACTACAAAATAGGGGTCGTTCAAATCCTGCGGGGCAATCACCATGCCTTCCGGCGCAATCACCTTGCCGTCTTGCATATTATCGGTCAGAGCCAGCAGGGTGCGGATGAACAGGCGATATTGCTGCAATACAAAATCAGGGCCGGAATCGCCACGTATCACAAAGCCGCCCTTGGAACCAATCGGTACAATCTGTCCGTTTTTGATGGTCTGCGTGCTCATCAATTCCAGCACTTCCGTGCGGAAATCAGCCGGTCGATCCGAATAACGCAGTCCGCCACGGGCAATCGGTCCGGCGCGCAGATGCACGCCTTCGACATGCACGCCGTGCACAAAAATTTCCCGGTATGGTTTCGGGTGCGCTGCAAAGCTCAGTTTTCCCGAATCGATTTTGATGCCGATAGGGGTGCCTGTGTCGCGAATAAAGGCGTTGGTTCTCAGTGATGCTTCAGCCAGTTCGGCCAGAGCCCGGAACCAGCGATCGTCGGTGAGTGAGGCAACGCCCTGCATAGCCTGATGGAAGGCATCGCGTGATTCAGCCAAATATTCCTCTGGCATGGCAGGCAGGTGATGGGCGGCAAACAAATGATGCAGGCAAGCTGAAACCGATGCGTGGCACAGCATCATGTCGGTTAATGGCAGCTTGGCCGCATCCGGCATGAGCTGAATCAGATGATTACGCAGGGTAATCAGAATGGCGATTGCATCGACATCCAGTCCGGCTCGAATGATCAGCGCATTGACCGGATCATGATCGGCTTCTCCATTGAGTACCAGTGCCAGTGCGCGTCTTAAGTGACTGATATCGTCTGTATCCAGCTGGCGGGGGCTGCGGCAGGTTAACGATGAGATATGAATGCAGCCGCATGAGGTGTCGGGCGCACCGGCGCAGTCCGGCTCTTTTCCGAAGGGAACGACCGACTCTTCAACCGGATCAAGATCAAAAGCACGAATCAAATCAACCAGCGTGCCGAGCGAGGATTGTTTCAGGGAGTACAGACGCAATTCGATATCATTACCATGCTGGTTGGCGGGGGTGATATGTACGCAAGTCCGACCATTGGCCAGCACGCGCCGTCGCATCTGAATATCGCGTGTGAACTGGGCTGGCGGGAATAATTCCTGATACAATGATGAAAGGGTTTCCAGTTCGCGCAAGGTGGAGGGAATGTCAAACAGGTCGGCATGCCGGAGCACTTCGGCCTTGGCGATATCCTTCCAGAATACAATACAGTGGCGAATCAGGTCATGCAGTTTTTTGGCACTGACCACCGGCCTGTTGCGCTCAATACCGATCAGAATAATTCGGTGCGGGCCAATGCCGAAGGATTCATGGCCGTGAGTTTCCAGACCGGCATCAGCCAGCGCATCCAAAATACGCTGCAACACCTTCGGGCCGTAACGTTTGCTGGTCATGGCGATCATCAGGGTATCGAGGTTGCCCTGCAATGAAGGAAGGATGCTGGCGACCACCTGCATCGGGTCTGCCAGATCAATGATGGCTTTTAACGGTTCCAGCCAGTCGGCGGCTTTGGTGGCTAGCAGGATGCGTTTGGGCATACGGTCGAACAGGGTGCGAATTTCCCGACGATAAAATGCGGAATGTTGCAACAGCGGGTCGGCAGCCAGTTGTCGCCAGTTGCTGGCCATGATGGGAAGATAGCTGGCATTGGCAAAGCGGGCGCTGCGCGAACAATGTCCGATGACCAACGCGTTTTCGAGTTTGCCATCCGAACCAGTCCAGCAGATATGTAATACTTCGATGCTGGCGGCGCTGTATAGATAATGCTGCGCCGCAGTCAGGTTGAGCAAGTGCAGACCGGCGCTGTTGTCGGCTTCAAACGATTCGATTTCATCCAGCAGGCCGGGCACAATACGATTGAAAACACGTTTATTGCGCAACGACCCAAGTCGTTTGTTGATAAACTGGATGCCGAACAGGAGATAATGGTTATCGTTCATCCAGTCCAGCAGGGCTGCGGCATCCGGTTTTTCCGGCATCAGGCGTGCAGTGCAATGAGCAATCACTCTGCGCATATCCTGAAAATCACTGACCGACAAATCAACGGACTGCAAAATAGCCTGAATATCCAGCCGAATGGATTCGGCCTCGGGGCTTAATGTAGCCGAGATATGCAGGGCGATAAACATGAAATTGTCTTCGTCATGAATATCCGGTCGTTGCAGTTCCAGATCGCAGCCATCCGAGCCACAGGCCATACGCGCTACCATGGTTTGCTGGCCGATAGGTTGAATGCCCTGGCGCAGCAAATAGCCCTTGATGGCATCCAGATAAAAAGCCTGATCCGGGCAACGAATGGTGAATACATGCCGGTGCAGATTGCCATGACTAAGTGTGCGGCTATGCATTTCCACCCGCCTGGTTTTGCCTTTCGGCAGCAGGGTGAGAAAGTCCTGTACGAGTGCGGCCATCAAACGTGGCTGCACCGCATCCATGCGGTGTTGACGGCGAGCCTGATCGAGCAGGTCGATAAGCTGATGGCGTAAATGTCGCATGGCTCGAGTGTAGTCTCAGTCAGTATGCGCTGTCGAATGAAATAATAGGAAAAAAGTCATTTGTATGTCAAAAGATCAAAAGATTCTCACCACAGAGTACACAGAGGAGGTCAAAATCTTTATGTTTTGGTTTTCTCTGATTTTCCTCTGTGACCTCTGTGGTTCAAGATTTCCCTGCTTGGTTCCGGCTTTGCTGGGTTAGGGGTTCCCGCAGCAACGCTTTGTTTTCAGGCCGCTGCCACAGGGGCATGGCGCATTGCGTCCGACTGCGCTGATTTCGCATTGACCATCGACATAACGCCAGTGCTTGCCTGTGTGCGCAAAACGGCTGATTTCGTGCAGCGCCATGATTTTCCCATGTTCACGAAAACCGGCAATAAATTCGACGCTATCTGCGCTGGCGTGGACAATGCTCAGTCCCAGCCAGTCGGTGTTGGTGGGTGAAACGCGTGAGGGGCGCATATCGGCATGCCAGCTTTGATGCAGATAATCCCAAAAACCCAGCACATAAGCGGCATAACGCGAGCGCATCAGCATTTCAGCAGAGCTGGCGCTATCGTTATCAATCACCGGCTGGCAGCAGTTTTTAAACGTGTCATTGCTGCCACAGGGGCAGCGCTCAGCTTGTTTCATCGGGATCAATAATGTGGCGCAGGATTTCTGTTTCGCGGATATGTTCGCCGCACACGGTTTTATGCTGCACTGACATACCGGCCTGATGCACCGATGCCGGATCGCCGGAAATTAACGGGTGCCAGTCGAACAAAGACTTTCCCTCATGCAGCAGTCGATAGGCGCAGGTTTTGGGTAGCCATGCGTAATGTTGAGTCTCCATGTCCCGGATATTCATGCAATCGGGCACGCATTTGCTCCGATTCGGATAATCATGGCAGCGGCAAATTGCATCATTGAACAGTTTGCAACGGATGTCTGTATAGAGAATTTCGCCGGAATCGGCATCCTCGAACTTCCACACGCAGCAACGACCACAGCCATCGCAAAGTGATTCCCACTCTGCATCGGACATTTCAGTTAAGGTTTTTTGTTTCCAGAACACAGGCCGCATTGTTTCCGGCCAGTTGCGGATTGACCAGCAACGATTTGTCGCAGTGGCCGGTTTTGGATCAGCTCAGGAAAAACATCACGCCAAGCACCAGCAGCGCCGCAGGAATCTGCAAGGCCAACAGGATATCTTCTTTATGCTGTTCCGAATGATCATCAAAATGAAATATTGCAGGCATAATACTCTCCTTGATTGCATTTCTTTTGAACGCAACCAAGGCTGGATATGACGAACAATTTGACCGTGAGGTGAATCACCAAGCTTACCCGGTGTGGCAAATAGCCTCAGTTATCGGCGTACAGCGCTGCCAGAATCTCTCGCCCACCGGCATCCAGCACTTCATCGGCCAGCGTTGTCCCCATGGCCTCGGCATCAGCGCGTGTGCCTGTGCATGCGCGGACAATCAGCTTCGAGCCATCCACTGCGCCGACTAAACCTTTGAGATGGAGGCTATCGCCATCGAGCGTGGCAAAGGCGGCAATGGGCACCTGACAACCGCCTTCAAGGCGAGCCAGAAAAGCGCGTTCGGCGCGGGTACGAACCACCGTGTCGGCATCATTGAGCTGATCGACTAATGCATTGATGTTGTCATCGCCATCACGGGTTTGCACGCCGAGAGTGCCTTGCGCCACGGCAGGCAACAGGATTTCCGTATCAATAAAATCGTGCATCTGATCGGCCATGCCCATGCGCTTAACGCCGGCGGCAGCCAGAATAACCGCATCGACTTCGACGCCGAGCTTGGACAAACGTGTCTGGATATTGCCGCGAATGGAGGTGAATTTGAAATGCGGGAATTTGGCCTGAATCTGGGCAATTCGACGCAGGCTGGAGGTGCCAATGGTGGCGCCTTCCGGCAGCGACTCCAGTCCACCACCGCTGATGGTGGCGATGGCATCACGCGGATCAGCGCGTTTGGGATGAGCGCGGATGGCGGTGCCTGCCGGTAACTCTGTTGGCACATCCTTCATCGAATGGACAGCGATATCGGCTCGGCCATCGAGTAGCGCTTCGTCGATTTCCTTGGTAAACAAACCCTTGCCGCCCACCTGCGCCAGCGGCACATCGAGGATTTTGTCACCTTTGGTGACAATCTTGACCAGTTCAGTGGTCACGGTCGGGTCAAGGCGCTGCAATTCTGCCGAAATATATTCAGCCTGCCAAAGAGCCAGTGGGGAACGACGGGTAGCGATACGGATATGGGTCACTTCAAACCTCCAGAAAGATGGCCAACGATAGCGGCGCAGGGCTGCTAAGGCCAATATGTACACGCCACATGCTTGAGATTAAAGGTGAAGATCTTTGCCAGCCAACCATCAAATCCGAGTGGGTTTCTTAATTAGAAACAGTTGCGGCACCAGTTGGGCTGGCTGCGGCAGTCACCTTCTCGTCCTGCCCTTTGTGTTTACTCACAGCTCAGGGAGCGCACTGCCTTCACCGCGCATATCGGCTATGCCGGTTATGTGGCCGCTGTTTCGATCCAGCATGATGGCTTGCATATTGCCGTAGCGGCGCTTTAATAATTTCAGTTTATGGCCGCGCTGTTTCAGATCGGCAGCAACTTCATCGGAAAATGCCCCGGCTTCATATTGCACAACATCGGGCAGAAATTGATGATGAAAACGCGCTGCGTTGATCCAGTCGGCTGGCGCTGTTTCATCCTGCATAAATCCCAATGAAGCCAGCAGCACCATCGAGATAATGCGTGAGCCGCCCGGCGTTCCGACAATAAATGTGCGCTTCGGGCCGATGACAAAGGTTGGGCTCATGCTGGAGAGCATGCGTTTGCCGGGCGCTACAGCATTGGCTTTGCCCTGCACCAGTCCGTAAGCATTGGCCTGGCCGGGGCGGGTGGCGAAATCATCCATTTCATCGTTGAGCAGGATGCCGGTGGATGGCGACACATAGCCAGAGCCGAAGCCGTAGTTGATCGACAGCGTGGCCGATACCATATTGCCATCCCGGTCAATGACCGAGAAATGGCTGGTGTCCACACTGGTGCCAATCGGCTCAGCAAAACCTGTCAATGTGGCCGATGACGTTGCTTTGTCCATGCGAATCGAATCACGCAGTTTTTTTAGCCGCGTGGCATCCAGATAGTCCGCTGGAATGGGTACGAAATCCTTATCCCCCAGATATTGATTGCGGTCGCGATAAGCGCGTTGCATGGCCTCGATGAGCAGGTGTGCGCGGTCAGCCTCGCTCAGGGATTTCAGCTTATCATCTTTGAGTTGCCCAAAAATATGCGCCAGTGTTAAACCGCCGGAAGAGGGCAGTGCCGCCGACACAATTTGGAAACCCTGATAATCGAAGATCACCGGCTGCCTTTCGATGGCGCGATAGGCGGCCAGATCGACCTCCCGAATCAGGCCGCCATCGTGTTGCATATCTGCTACCAGTCGGCCTGCTGTTTCACCGCGATAAAAATCTTCTGCTCCGCCTTTGGCAAACCGGGTCAACGTATCGGCCAGTGCTGCCTGCTTAATAGTCGATCCGGATAAATAGATGCGACGGGCTGCATCATTCAACACCTTGCCGCGCCAATCCAGCATGCCCTTCAGGCGTGGCGATACAGTAAAGCCCTGTCGCGCCAGATGAATGGCAGGTTCGGTAACCTGCGCGCGTTTCAGCTTGCCGTAACGGCTGACCAGATGATCAATACCGGCGATTAAGCCCGGCACACCGGCTGATTGCGGCCCGTCGATACTCGATTGGTGTTGATACACTTCGCCATGGCCCGCCAGTTGCGGTGATGTTTCCCGCGCATCAATCATCACATAGCGATTTTCTTTAGCGATATAGAGCAGGAAAAAACCGCCACCGCCAATGCCGGATGAGCCAGGCTCCAGCACGCCCAAAGCCAGCGCCGTAGCTGCCGCTGCATCGAAGGCATTACCCCCCTTTTCCAACATCGCGATGCCTGCTTTGGCTGCATCAGGCTGTGCGGCAACCACCATGCCGTGCTGTGGCTGTGCAGCCATTGCTGCGCACGGCCATAGCAGGCATATCAGCAGCAGACCGCGCTTTACCATATTACTTTTTCCAGCAGGCGATGAATGCCTGTAGGCAATGCAAAGGCCTCAATGGATCGAGCCCATTGCCCTTCTCCTTCAGGCGGATGTTCTGAAATCAACGGATACAAATGTAATCGTCTGTGGGTAAGTTGGTGAACATGCAGGGGTGCATGATCAGGTGCTACATTCAGTTCACAAATCGGTGGTGTCCACAACCCCGCCCAAATGCCGGAAGCCGGGCGCTGTATCAGCCAGATGCCTCTTTGCGGGCAAGTATGCAGTTGCACCTGCCAGTGAACATTGCGAACCGGCACGGCTTTGCGAGACTCAGCAGCATAATCAACCTGAAAGGCCGAGGCACAGTCTTGATGAACCGGGCAGCCATCACAGCCTGCCCTTTTGGCAGTGCAAAGCGTGGCACCCAATTCCATCATGGCCTGATTCCAGTTGGCCGGATCAGCGGCGGCATCAATAGCCTGCTGCGCCATCTGCCACAGTTGCTGGTCGGATAGTTTTGGCTTGCCATGCCACCGTTTTAAAACCCGTTTTACATTGCCATCAAGTACCGGCGTGCTGGCCGCAAAACAAAAGGAGGCAATGGCGCCTGCAGTGGAACGACCGATGCCGGGCAGAGCTACGATATCGTCAAAGAAGGTGGGGAATGTGCCACCATGATCGGCAATAATGCGCTGTGCTGCCTGATGAATGAAGCGGGCGCGGCGGTAATAACCCAGCCCTTCCCACGCTTTGAGCACATCATCGAGATCGGCTGCGGCCAGCGACTGCATATTTGGAAATTGCTCAAACCATAGCAGATAACGCGGCAGCACTGTTTTGACCTGCGTCTGTTGCAGCATGATTTCAGAAATCCAGATTCGGTAGGGATCGCTGGTTTCCCGCCAAGGCAAAGCCCGCCCATTGTGGCGATACCAGCCCAGCAGAGCTTTACATCTGGCGGAAGACAAAACGATCCTCAATCACCTCGAAAGTCAGATAAAAGCTGACCCGATCCAGCCCCCATGACGATGGCAGAACCTTGAACGGAGCAGCCGCATGAATGGCCTCGATGGCGCTTTCATTGATTTGCGGAATCGGGCTGGGGCGCAGGATTTCCACGCCGCCGAGTGAACCGTCATGTTCAATGGTCAGCTTGACCAGCGCCTGTCGGGCTGTGGTGGAAAATTCATCGTACCTTGCCTGACCCGGCCTCCACTGCTCTTCCAGCGCACGCACCAGCGCGTGCGCATACGGGGCATATTTGACCTGCCGCGTATTGATCGGGATATCCGCTTCACGATTGAGCTTTTGTTTCATGCGCCGCTCACGCGCAAAATCACGCGATAATTGTGATAAGGCCATGGCCGATGGCATCAGGTTGGCCAATGGCACCTGCTTTCTGGGTTTCACCTGCGGTTTGTGTTTCTTATGTTTCACCGGTTTGTATTTTTTGACCGGCTTCTGGGGTTCCGGAGCCGGGCCGCGCTTGGCCAGCATGCGGGTGCGTTGCGGTTTGGTTGGTACTGGAGGCGGTGTTTTGGGCTGCTTCGGAGGGGCGGGTCTGGGACTGCGTTGTTGCCCTGCCATCGGCGCTCTGGCCTGACGGGTGTTTTTATCCCGTGCATTTTTGCTACTGCCAACAGCGTTCTGATTGGCAATGGTATGCGCATCTTTGGCAGGTTTTTTAGCCGGTTTCTTTTTTGCATCCAGCAGCGTCACATCCATAATCTGCGGCTGCTCTTTTTTCGGCAACGGTTTGTCATTATCCGCCGTTGTAATAAATATCGCCAACAGGATATGCACGGCCAGTGAGGCCGCGAACGAGAAGCTGAAGCGCCGCTGTTGGGGTTTGATGTTAAATTTCTTCATTGCCAAGATGGGCGCAAATATACCCTGCCAAGGCGCCATTTATCCAGCCGCTAATACAGGAGATCGCCAATAGCGGTGGCAGAGCATAATAAAGTGCAGGCTGCTGGATGAATAAAAATTCGACAGCAACGAACTGAGCCAGCATATGCGCCAGTGCGCCCAGCAAGCTGATACCAACCAGACTGATGCCCGGAATCCAGCGCCATGCCGCAATCATCACCAGCGCGGCAGTCAGGCCACCGGCCATGCTGATGATAAAGGTGGGTGTAAACAGTGTGCCGATAAAGAAACTGCCAACGATAATGCGGCCAATAGCCAGTTTCATGGCAGCCCTTGGCCCCATAAGGAGCAAGGCCAAGAGCGTCACCAGATTGGCTAGACCCGGTTTAAACCATGGCCCGAGACTGGGCAGCGACGCCTCAAAAACGTGCAGGCCGATGGCCAGCATCAACAGCGCCAGCCAGCGGGCTTGTGATGCCACTTCGGAAAGTGGCGGACGCATTAGCGTAATATCTTTCATAGCGCGGTTGTCACGGCTTATTCGACGATTGCATCGAATGCGGATTGATTGTGTCCGCGCAGGGTGATCAGAATCCGGTTTGGTACGCAGGCAATGATATCGCCGGCATGGCTATGCGCGCCGGATAATACACAGCGTTGCGACGGGCATGGGGACGAAGCGATGCGGGCACCCTGTTGGTCAATGATAATGTCGGAGATTCCCAACTCGCCTTCCACCTGCAAATGAACAGGCGGCTCCCCCGGTTGCGGCAGGGGGTAGGTGGCGACCAGCGTGTCGGCATGATATATCTCGGCCATGGCGGGACCGGCGCTAATGCGCGCCTGAATCATAAACCAGAGCGCTACAATAACAGTCAGCGAAAGCAGTAAAATCAGACGATCCACCCATGTCCCTTTCAGGGCATGCAGCATGGTTTGGCATCGCAAGGTATAGCGGGTTAAGCTTGGCATGTGGCAATGGTAACAGCAGTTACACCCTGTAAGCCAATGGAGGCACTATGAATATATTCATTACGGGCGCAAATCGCGGCTTAGGGCTGGGCTTCGTACGGCATTATCTGGCTGCAGGAGCATCAGTCTGGGGCAGTTATCGCCAACACATGGGCGAGCTTGCCGATATTCACACGGCACAACTGCACACGCTGCGCTGGGATGTCGGCGCGGATGATGAGCCGGAGGGTGAGTTACCGGATTCAATTGATCTGTTGATCAATAATGCAGGCATCTACGGGCCGGGAAAAGATGGGCAGTCATTGGAGAATATTACAGCCGCTGCCATGCAAGAGGTATTCAACGTGGACTGTATCGGCCCGTTGCGCGTGGTTCAGTATCTGAAAAGTCGTGTGACTGCTGCACAGGGTATCATCGCCAATGTCAGTTCCAAAATGGGTTCCAGCGCCGATAATGGCAGCGGCGGCACCTATGCTTATCGCGCTGCCAAAGCGGGGCTGGTGATTGTTTCCAAATCCATGGCTGTCGATCTGGCACCGTTTGGCGTACACGTCATCACCCTGCATCCGGGCTGGGTGCAAACGGATATGACACACCAGACCGGCCTGATTGATGTGGAAACATCCGTGGCTGGCATGACTCAAATCATTGCCGATGCCCGAAGCTATGCCGGTGGTGCATTCATCGCCTTCGATGGTAAGCCCGTGCCGTACTGATCGCTGTGACCGGTGAACTGCTCAAGCGGGGAGGAACAGGCATCATTTGATGTAGATTAATCTATCTGGTTTATCAGCATCCAGCTTAATATATCTCTTCTCGATGAATTTTCAGGCAAGGCCAATATTTCATTCCACAGCATTAATCGCCATGAGGCATTTTGGCTATCTTTCCGAACCTGTTGATCAAGTTCAAGAATCATTTTATCAATCGATCCATATTGTCGGGTAATTTGAACTTCAAAGGAATTCGGCACGCCAGTACGGTCGCGCAACACATACTGGATGAATCGGGAAGACAGCCCTGCGACAGGCAAACGCGCAACATGCACAATTTGATCACCAATAAGCATTTCCGAAGACATATAATTATTGATCACCTTGTGTTTATCGCCCTCGATCACTTCCAGCGAAAATGGCGGCTTACCCCCCTTCCAGAACCATGTATATTCCTTATTATTATCCCTGATAAACTGACGGCGGTGATATACGGCAAATGGTAATTGAAGAGGAGTTGGTTTACTTCCTCCACGGCTCAAGGCCTGGGTGTATCGCGCCTTGATTTTCCGCTTGAACAAATAGGCATAGAATGAACTGACCGCAGAGGATACGCCCTGCATGGCTCCAGTCTCTTCGGATGGAACCAGCCATGGAGATTCCCGTCTGTGTATGGTTTTATCCTCGCCACTAAACAGGTGAACTTTCACTTCGGCTTTGCTGTCTAAAGTCAGATTCGCAGGAAACTTGATGGTATCGCCCGCCCGGAGTCGCGTTTCCGGATATTCTAACTGCTCTGCCTTGCCGTCAGGGTGAATGATCAGAAAGGATTTCTCTGATTGCGCTTGTTTGCTAAAATCTTTAACTACAGCAACGTATGCAGCAGAAAATGCCTGCGTTGATAAACCAAACAATACC
>CAZDFL010000030.1:3626-12858 GCA_964504835.1 uncultured Zetaproteobacteria bacterium | reverse complement strand
TGCCTGTGTTCACCCCTGTGGCCACATGGGGAATGGATGTGCCCCGTGGTGCGCTCGCAGGTGGCATGTGCTTCCTTGTTGTGATTTGCGGTTTTGGCGTTTTTATTATATATGCTTGTAAAAATGCGCACATAGTCGGGATCAGCATTTAATTTTTTAATGATCTGCTGCCAGTTCGAGGCCATTTCAACCGGGTTGTGGGTCGGACCATCAATCTGGTCTTCAAGGGTTGCTGCACGGCCATCCCAGAACTGGGCAAGGTTGTAGTCTGCATTATACACTGTTGGCGTATTGGCACTGCCTTCAGCGCCATTGACACCAAATGAGTGGGAGGAAATATCTGCACCACCCGATGCCAGATGATGGCAATGGGCGCAACTGATCGAATTGTCTCCGGAGAGGCGGTTGTCATTAAATAATTTGCCTCCCAACTCAACTTTGTTTGCATCAAGATTCGGTGGCATTTGCAATGGCGATATTGGCGAATCGTAACTGTAATCGTTTGTTTCGCTGGCCACAGCTGACCCATTAAGGCTCAACAACAACCCGAAAAAACAGAGCCAAAGAAACCTCATTTGACAAGCGACCATGACAAAAAGAAACTTGACACAACAGCTATCAATTGGTGAACAATCTTGTTATCAACTTCATGCACTTCCTTCTGAACTCAATAGGAATTTAGCAAGCAAAGCACATGCCACTCTGGTTCAGTATCGCTTCTGTAAAAGTGGTCACGGTGAATTCGTTACTTAAGAGCCCATAAAACCGTCCCCAGTCACAATGACTTTACAATATTCCGGATGATGGTATCTGCATAATTGTAATCGACAGGAATCGGGTGATAACACCCGCCTTTCTCCAGGATAAGGCCAGGAAATCCCTGCGCTCCGATACGTTGAGATTGCTGGATTTCACGCACCAGCATTGCCTTAATTTCCGGCCCGGCCAAATCAAGCCGAAACCTGTCGACATCCAGATTCAAGCCGGATGCCAGATCAATCAGCACATCATCGTCGGACGGGTTACGCGCCTGCAAATAATAGGCCTGCTGAATGGCCTGAATCATTGCATCTTCCAGTCCCGGATTCTGCTGCCGCGCGGCAATCACTGCCCGGCAAGCCGGATAGGTAGAACGTCGGGGCTGGCAATCTGTCCAGAACCGAAAGTTAAATTCTGTGCCCGGCACTCGCTTCTGAATCGTCTGCCAGTGTTTGCGAATCATGTTCTGCGTTGCTGCCGACATCGGCACATCGGAATCGGCTGCCAACCCACCGAGTAGATAGCGCACATCCATCGAATCCGGCAATGCTTTCTGCACCTCCGACCACACAGGTCGAAACGCCCAGCACCAACTGCACATGGGATCATGAACATAATAGAGTGTGGCGAGCTTCACCGAATTGCCCCCCTCACCCGGTGAATGAAGGAAGCTATCGCGCTTGATGAAGCAACACCCATTGCTTCATCCGCTTGCTTATCACGGGGTGGAAAACCCATGCGCGTTAGTGCAGGTGAATAATGTGATTGCGATCAGGCCCCGTCGATAACATCGCTACCGGACAGTCACACACCGCTTCAATGCGTTTAAGCAATGCGACTGCATTGGCTGGCAACTGATCGAGAGCCGTCGCGCCGAAAGTGTTTTCACTCCAGCCCGGCAAGGTTTCATAAATCGGCACCACCGCATCCAGCTGATCACAACAAGCCGGAATGGATTCCAGACGCTCACCGTTTAATTCGTAGGCTACACACAATTTCACTTCTTCGAGTCCGTCGAGCACATCAAGCTTGGTAATGGCCAGGCCTGTCACTCCGTTGATACGCACGGCATGCTGAACCACCGGACCATCAAACCAGCCTGTGCGGCGCGGGCGACCGGTGGTAGCGCCAAATTCATTACCGCGCTCGGCCATGTGTTTGCCGGACGGGCAATCCATGCCTTCGGCATTGTATAACTCTGTCGGGAACGGGCCTGCACCAACGCGCGTGGTATATGCCTTGCAGATGCCCAATACCTCATCGACCTGACCAGGGCCGACGCCAAGCCCGGCCAACGCAGCACCGGCAACGGTGTTCGATGAGGTTACGAACGGATAGGTGCCATGATCGACATCCAGCATCGAACCCTGTGCGCCTTCATACAGTACGCTATCGCCTGCCTTGATATGACGTTGCAGAATTAATGGTACATCGGCAGCCAGTGGCAATAAGCGCGCCCGCGCCAGATCCAATGCCTGCTCTACCTCATCGCGAGCAACCGGTTCAGCCTTGAGATATTCCACCAGCATAAAATTGACATATTCGAGATTGGCCTTGATGCGCACATCCAGCGTATCCGATCTCAAATCAATCAGGCGAATGCCACGCCGGGCGGTTTTATCCTCATAACACGGGCCAATGCCCTTGCCTGTGGTACCGATTTTATCTTTACCCTTGGCCACTTCACGCGCCGCATCCAGCGCTCGGTGATATGGCAAAATCAACTGGCAACGCTCTGAAATCTTCAGCCGCTCGGCAACCGGAATGCCCGCCTCAATCAGCGTATCCATCTCTTCCACCAGATGGAACGGATCAACCACCGTGCCGTTGCCAATCAGACAGGCTGTATTCTCATGCAGGATGCCGGACGGAATATGATTGAGTACCGTCTTCTGATCACCAATAACCAGTGTATGTCCGGCATTCGGGCCACCCTGAAAACGAGCTACCACATCCACATCAGGAGTCAGCAGATCGACAATTTTTCCCTTGCCCTCATCACCCCACTGAATTCCAATCGCTACAGTATTCGTCATATCAACCTCGTTTCACACCACGAAGATCACGAAGCACACGAAGCAAAGAAAATGATCGATTGGCCACACTCAAAACTACGATGAGCCGACCTCGTTCTATTATCTTTGTTTTTCCTCTGCGTCCTCTGCGTCCTCTGCGGTGAAAGCTTTTATCCTGCTCTTAAGCCGCGTTTATCAGCGCCCACAAATCACATGAAAAACCGGTCGCCGACATATCGCGGCCATGCGCAGCCATCATGGCATCGTAACGGCCACCATGCAGCAAGGCCTGCGCCACGCCCGGCGCAAAACCGGCAAATAAAATACCGCTGTGATATAGAAATCTCGGCATCACGGCTGCATCGGCATAAACGCTGACCTGCCCTTCCAGCTTATCACCTAACTCTTCAACTAAATCCAGTAACGCATTGGCAGCATGGTCAAAATCAGCATTGACTAATCCAATATGCGAACGAATCCATGACTGGTCTGCGATACCCGACACCATTTCCAATAATGCCTGCGAAGCTGCATCGGGCAGCTTCTCCGTTGCCATCAACTCAGCCAAATCATCCGGTGAACGACGGGACATAAGTGCTGTCCACGTATCCAGGCTGGCGCCCGTATCTGCCACCAGCGCCTTGAGTAAACCGATATGCCCGACCTGCAATACCGGCTGCTCAAATCCGGCAGCAAGCATGGTGCGAGCGGCCAGATGCATCACTTCGATATCACCGGCTTTACCGGCCACGCCGAGGCATTCCACGCCGGTCTGCCACTGCTGGCGGGAACCGCCACGCACATCGGGACGCGCCAGCATCACGGCGCCGGAATAACAGAGTTTTAAAATTTCTTCGTGCTGCAACCGTGTGGCCGCAATTCGCGCGATCTGTGGCGTCATATCTGATCGGATCGCCAATGTACCGGCACCGGCCGGATCGGAAAATACGACGGTCTGATCAGCCAGAAAACGACCTGCCCCGGATTGCATCGAATCAGGACGTTCCAGCATGGGCGGAATCACTTCCTCATAACCGGCGGCATCAAACAATGCCAGGATATCACCCTGCAGGCTGCGCAAGGCTTTGGCCTGCGCTCCGAATGCATCATTCAGGCCGATAATCGGTTTATGCGTCGGCATTACATGGCTCCGAGTTCGGCATAACGCACCACCAGCATATCGGGCAGACCAGCCAGTTGATCAAGTATATCCTGCGAAGGCGGCGTATCCACTTGAATAATGGCAACCGCAGTATCGGTATCTTCACGACGACCCAAACGAAAATCGCCAATATTGATGCCCGCTTCAGCCAGCACAGAACCCATGGCGGCAATCATGCCGGGCTTGTCCTCGTTTTGAATCACAATCAAGTTTCCCTCGGGTGCCATTTCCACATCGCAGGTATCAAAGCTGACAAAACGTGGGCGGGACTCATCAAACAGCGTGCCGGACACGCAACGACTGCCCTCGTCCCCTTCCACTTCCAGTTTAATCAGGGTGGAAAAACGATCCTGTGCTTCACAAGCGAATTCAGCCACTTCAATGCCACGATCCTTGGCCAGCATGCCAGCATTGACTGCATTTACATCTTCCATGCTATGCGACAACAAACCCTGCAACATCGTGTTAATCAGCGGTTTGCGATTGATATGCGAGGCATGACCCTCAAAACTGACTTTGACGCGGGAATAACCCGGTTTCATGGTCTGGCCAATAAAGCGCCCCATGCGCTCGGCCAGCAACAAATAGGGTGCCAGCAAACGCTGCTCTTCTTCGGACAGCGATGGCACATTGACTGCATTTTTCACAATAGCTGCGAGCAGATAATCGGACATTTGCTCGGCCACCTGCACGGCCACATTCTCCTGCGCCTCATCAGTGGATGCACCGATATGCGGCGTAAAACTAATATTATCCAGTTCAAACAAACGGTTTTCACGCGCCGGTTCGCTGGCATACACATCAAGCGCCGCCGCACGCAAATGGCCGGATTTACACGCGTCATAGAGCGCATCCTCATCAACAATGCCGCCACGGGCGCAATTGACAATAATCGAGCCTTTTTTCATGCGCCCGATAATGTCCGCGTTAATCAGGTTGCGGGTGGCATCGAGCAGCGGCACATGAATGGTCAGCACATCGACTGTTTCAGCCAGTTCGGCCACCGTCTCGATTTTACTCACGCCCATGGCTGCGGCGCGTTCATCGGAAATAAACGGATCATAAACAAATACCGTCATGTGCAGGCCTTTTAAACGATCACAAACGATAGAACCGATATTACCCGCACCAATCACACCGGCCTTTTTACCGGTCAGTTCCATGCCCATAAAACGAGCTTTTTCCCATTTACCCGCTTTGGTGGATGCCGATGCCTGCGGAATCATGCGAGCAGCAGCAACGATATGAGAAACGGCCAGTTCTGCCGTGGTAATAGTGTTGCCGAACGGCGTATTCATGACCACGATACCGCGACGCGAACAACCTTCGACATCAATATTATCGACACCGATACCGGCTCGACCAATCACCTTGACTCGTTTGGCTGCATCAAGCAGTTCATCTTTCAAGGTCGTCGATGAACGCACCGCAATGGCATCATAATCACCGGCAATGGCCAGCTTGTCTTCATCCGACAGTCCCGGTTTATAATCCACATCGATACCACGCGCCTTGAATACTTCAATCGCTCGACTACTCATTTTGTCCGCAATCCAGACCTTAGGCATTCGCCTTCTCCTTCATAAAAAAACCGTTACTGACTTTGGTAAATCAAGCGCTCAGTCAGCGCCTTGAGCCAGACTGCACTGTTGCAAATCGAGTGCGCAGGCACTCTATAGCGGGCATTCTGAGGGTCAACTGCAATGCCGCTGGCCATTTCGTTGCTGAATTGAAAAGCTGAAAGAAGAAACCACTGTGCGCTGAATTCATGATTCACTGTAGTTCTTTATTAAATTATAATCACTCAAGCGGAACCATTTGCGTGAATAAATAAATCTGAGCACAGGTTCCGGTGACAGACTGGTGACATCCCCGGTCATATTTTTTCTATAAAACGCCCTGCACGTACCATGTTGCCAAACCGTTTTTTGCATCTGTTGTCGCATGCGTGCAATGTATTCAGCCTGAAGCTTGGGCTTGGCATCAATGGCTTTGATGCTTTCATCTTGTTTGATCGCACCAATCGCCTGAACAATATAATCGGTCATGGCCTCCATATAACACAATTGTGAACTATGGCCTGAGCCGGTGTTCGGTCCGTTTACCTTAAAATAGTTCGGATAACCTGAAACAGTAATGCCCTTATAAGAAACAATCTCTGTCTCCCATTCTTTGTTCAGGTTTCGACCACCGAGGCCATAGACCTGAAACGTGAGCGCCTTTTTCATGTTTGAATACGCATAAAATCCCGTGGCATAGACAATGATATCCAACGGTATCTCTTTACCATCTTTTGTTGTAATCCCCGTCGGCGTAATGCGCTCTATGCCGCTGATATCAACCTCAACATTGTCTCGGGCAAGGGCCGGGAGATAAACATTTGTCGGGACGACACGTCTGCTACCCAATTCATAATCGGGCATCATAAATTGACGCAATTTGTCGTCGTTAATATATTTTTCAAGATTCTTTTTTAACGTCTTGCGATATTGGTTTTTTATAAACTTGCTGAGGTTTGCCGTCACTGCATAGCGGCGAAAGGCAACAAACCGCACTTCATGGTAAGCAAAAATCATAAAACGGATGAAATGGCGTATGCCCGGCAGGTTTCGAATGGCGCGCTCTACAGCACCGTAATGTCTGTCGCCACGTGGAATGATCCACTCAGCCTCGCGCATAAACAGTGATAATTGGCCAACCTTGCTTGCAATGGCTTGAACAACCTGAACCCCTGAACATCCCGAGCCAATCACCCCGACACGTTTGCCTTCATAAGCAACATCGTGATCCCACTGTGCCGTGTGGAATTTTGCCCCTCGAAACGTCTCCGCTCCCTTAATATCAGGAATATGCGGATTGGCTAACACACCGCTGGTATCGATAATAAAGCGAGCGCTATAGCTCTCGCCCGACGCAGTCTCAACATGCCACAAAAATTTATCTTCATGATACGTTAGCCTGGTGACGCTCTGATTTGTTTTGGTGTGTTTTCTTATATCAAACTTCGCAATGATATAGTTGGTGTATGCGAGCAATTCGCTTTGCGGGGCATATGTTTTTTTGAATTTATAAGGAATAAAGGAAACAGAATATAAAGCGGTTGGAATATCCACCTCGGCACCGGGGTAGGAGTTATCCCGCCAGGTTCCACCAATGTCCGCGCCTCTTTCCAACAAAACAAAATCATTAAACTGCTTTTTTTGTAACCGTATTGCCGCCAGTAAACCTGAAAATCCCGTGCCGATAATCACGGTCTCAAAATATTGGGTGTCCTGCTGTATCTGATCACCCTGTGCTGTTTCTTGTGTTGGTAATAGCTCTGGTGCTTTCGTCATGAAATTCTTTGACCCTTCTGTAGTAACTACCCTTGACCTGTAACTACTTATCCACTTGTTTGGGCATAGCATAACAAGCATGGTAAGGCATAGGCAAGAATGGTTGAGAAACACGGCAGATCCATCGCATTAAAACTACTGCAATTACACGGATTGATTCTCCGTATTATCCGCACGCCGCTCCAGCACAATAGACACCACGCTTTTTACCAGCGCAGCCATAGGAATGGCGATAATCACACCAATAATGCCCCACAGGCTGCCGAATACCAGAATCCCGACAATGATGGCAATCGGGTGCAGATTGACGATTTCGGAGAACAGCCACGGTATCACCACGTTGGCATCAATGGTCTGTACAATGGCATAGGCCAGCACGCTATAGGCGGTGGCATCTGTCCAGCCCCATTGGAAAAATGACAGCAGAATCACCGGGAACGTGACCACGGCAGCGCCGACAAACGGAATCCATACCGAGATGCCGGTCAACACGCCCAGCAACACCGCATATTCATGCCCCATCCACCAATACACCAGCCACATGGATATGCCGACCAGAAACGCTTCCCAGAATTTGCCACGAATATAATTGCCGATCTGCGTATCCAGCTCATTCCAGACGCGTTTTAACAAGATGCGCTCAGACGGCAGAAACTGCTTTCCCCAGGCAATAATCTCCATCTTGTCCTTGAGGAAAAAGAACACCATCACCGGCACCAGCACGGCATACACCAGCAAGGTAATCATGCCCGGAATCGAGGCAATGGAAAAACTCAACAGCGCCCCGCCCCATTCCTGCAATTTTACTGCCAGCGCAGCAATGATTTTTTGCAGATAGCTCGGGTTGATCCATTCGGCATGGTTGGCCTGTAATTGTTGCAGCATTTCCCGAATCGATTGCACATATTGCGGCGCATGCGATACCAGTCGCCCGACCTGCTCAGTCAGTACTGGCAACACGGCCAGCAGCGTAAACAACAGCAACAGCAGCGCCCCGCCGCCAGTCACGGCAATAGCCAACATGCGTGGAAACTTGCACCGGGTCAGCAGTTCCACCACGCCATCGAGCACATAAGCTAGCGCGATACCCATTAATACCGGCGTTAATACCGGGCCAAGCAGCATTAGCAGGACAAATATCACCAGCAACGACACCAGCAGCATCACCAACTCGGTATCCGCCAGTTTTTTCTGCCACCACTCGTTTATGATGAACATGATTCCTCAGATCGGCCTGACTTCGCCGCACCGAGCGCAACCAGCAAGGTAGCCGCAATGGCTGCACACATATGAATCAATGCACTGACGCCGTGCCAGATGCCAAAGGTTTTGCGCAGCGGATCAGTATCCGCCACCAAATCAATCGGCCCCATCTGCGCTTTCAGATCGGCAATCACCGGCGTAATGCCGTATTCATTGACCACCACCAACACAGCCACAAGCAATAGTAGCGACCAGCGCAAGCGGCCAATCACCATGCCGGATTTAGCCATTCTCATCCAGAACACCATCACCGCAGCCGCCAGAAATACGATGCCCATATTAGCCACGTGAAAAATTGCACCGGCCAACGCCCCGGCCAGCGCATGCGAAGCGGCTTTGGCAAACAGCACCGGCACCACCACATAGCCGCTGACCACCAGCAGCCCCAGCATCAAAGCCAGACACAACCGAACCGACCCCATACGGATACAATCAACCCTCACGCTCTACTCCTAACATCTAACATCTCATTCCTAACCCCAAAGCAAACAATCTTGAACCACAGAGTACACAGAGAGCACAGAGGTAAAGACAAAACCAATCTGTATATAGATTTTTCCTTTGCTTCTCATCTGCGTTTATCCGCGTTCATCCGTGGTTCCTGCCTTTGACTCACTTATACTCAATCGACTGAATTTCGTATTCACGTTCACCACCCGGTGCCTGCACTACCGCAGCATCGCCTTCTTCCTTGCCAA
>CAZDFL010000030.1:0-3526 GCA_964504835.1 uncultured Zetaproteobacteria bacterium | reverse complement strand
TCACGTTCACCACCCGGTGCCTGCACTACCGCAGCATCGCCTTCTTCCTTGCCAATCAGGGCGCGGGCAATCGGGGAAGTAATCGAAATCTTGCCAGCTTCAATATCGGCTTCATCCACGCCAACAATCTGATAAGTGATTTCCTTCTCCGTTTCCACATCAACAAGTTCAACCGTTGCACCAAAAACAATCTTTTCTGATGTAATGGTTGCCGGATCAATAATATTGGCCCGTGCCAGCTTATCATCCATATCAGCCACGCGCGCCTCATTCATGCCCTGCTCTTCCTTGGCAGCATGATATTCGGCGTTTTCCGACAAATCGCCATGTGCGCGCGCGGTTTCAATAGCCGCGACAATCTGATGCCGCTTTTCGCCTTTAAGATAAGCGACAGTTTTTTTCAGGGTCTCTGCGCCCTGTTTGGTCATTGGAACTCGTTCCATTGTTTCTCCTTAATGTTGTGCGTGAGGGGTGAGGCGTAAAGTATGAGTCGTTAAGAGTTTTTACCCCTTACTCCTAACCCTTCACGCCCCTACAAACTATGATATTCCTGAATACTCTTCACCGCCGTCACATCCGAATGGCCGGCAATGGCCTGCGCTGCCGCCAAGCCACCTGCCATGGTGGTATAATAAGCAATACCGCGATCCAGCGTGGCCTGTCGAATCGATTTGGAATCCTTGATGGCCTGTTCGCCTTCAGTCGTATTGACAATAATATCAACCTCATCATTGAGCAGACGATCAACAATATGCGGTCGCACCCCGTCAATCACTTTGGGTACGCTTTCAGATTGTAATCCGGCTTCGTTCAGCGCCTTGCAGGTGCCGCTGGTAGCCAGCAGTTTAAATCCTGCTCCGGCCAATACGCGCCCAACTTCAACTGCCAGCGCTTTATCTGCTTCACGCACTGAAATAAAAGCTGTGCCGGATGTCGGCAAATTCACGCCAACGCCGAGTTGTGCTTTGGAAAAAGCCGCCGTGAAACTGTCAGCAATACCCATCACCTCGCCGGTCGATTTCATTTCAGGCGATAGCAAGGGATCAACCCCCCTGAACTTCACAAACGGGAATACCGCTTCTTTGACTGCCTTGAATGTCATCGGCTGTGGAATTTCATCAATACCCAACGCATCCAGCGTTTGGCCAGACATAATTCTGGCGGCGATTTTGGCCAGCGGTTTGCCGGTCGCCTTGGATACAAACGGCACTGTACGGCTGGCGCGCGGATTAACTTCCAGCACATACAAGGTTTCGCCCTGCAACGCGAACTGGATATTCATCAAACCCTTCACATTCAGCGCCAGGCCAAGCGCTTCGGTTTGGCGCGTGACTTCAGCAATCATGGCATCGGAAATCGAATGCGGCGGCAAGCAGCAAGCCGAATCGCCCGAATGCACGCCAGCCTCCTCGATATGTTCCATAATGCCGCCAATCACCACGCGCGTTCCATCAGCCAGTGCATCGACATCCAGTTCAATAGCGCAATTCAGGAACCGATCCAGCAACACCGGATGATCCGGCGAAGCCTGCACGGCTTCGGTCATATACCGCAGCAGACCTTTCTCGTTATGCACAATCTGCATAGCACGGCCACCCAACACATAGGACGGGCGTACCACGACCGGATAACCAATCTCGTTGGCCACCGCCACCGCTTCTTCGGTGGAACGGGCTGTGCCATTTTCCGGCTGCAATAGCTTCAAATCATGCAACAGTTGCTGAAAACGTTCGCGATCTTCAGCCAGATCAATCATATCCGGGCTGGTGCCGATAATCGGCACGCCAGCGGCCTCTAATGACTCGGCCAGTTTTAACGGCGTCTGGCCGCCGAACTGCACAATCACGCCGGTCGGTTGCTCGACCTCCACAATCGCCATCACATCTTCATAGGTCAGCGGCTCAAAATAGAGGCGGTCGGAGGTATCATAATCAGTCGAAACGGTTTCCGGATTACAATTGACCATAATCGTTTCATAACCATCTTCCGACAAGGCGAAGGCAGCATGTACGCAGCAATAATCGAACTCAATGCCCTGACCGATGCGATTGGGGCCACCGCCCAGCACCATGATTTTTTTCTTATCCGTTGGCCGCGCCTCGCACTCATCCTCATAGGTGGAATACAGATACGGGGTATGCGCTTCAAATTCAGCCGCACAGGTGTCCACTCGCTTGAACACAGGCCGTACACCCGCAGCCTGACGCGCGGAGCGCACTGCGTATTCATCACTGCCGGTCAATTCAGCCAAACGCAGATCGGATAAACCTTCACGCTTGGCCTGTCTCCATTCATTTGCAGAGAGTGAACCCACATCACGCCCGCTCAATGATTTCTCCAAGGCAATCATGGCGGCGATTTCACGGATAAACCACGGATCAATGCGGGTAACATCGAATACGCGTTGCTCAGTCCAGTCGGCACGTAGCGCTTCGCCAACCCACCACAGGCGTTCTTCACCCGGCACGGCCAGTTTCTCCTGCAAGAAGCGATCTGCTTCTTCATCTTCGGGGATCGTCTTATCAAAACCGCAGGTGCCGGTTTCCAGACCACGCATTGCCTTGCCGAGGCTTTCAGTAAAACTGCGACCAATGGCCATCACTTCGCCCACCGATTTCATCTGCGTGGTCAAACGGCAATCCGCGCCGGGGAATTTCTCGAATGCAAAGCGCGGTAACTTGGTGACCACATAGTCGATGGTCGGCTCAAAGGCAGCCCAGGTTTCGCCGGTAATATCGTTACGGATTTCATCCAGCGTATAACCCACTGCCAGTTTCGCAGCAATTTTGGCAATCGGAAACCCGGTCGCCTTGGAAGCCAATGCGGAGGAGCGTGACACACGCGGATTCATTTCGATCACAATCAATCGACCATCTTCCGGATTAACCGCAAACTGCACATTCGAGCCGCCAGTCTCCACGCCGATTTCACGCAGAATGGCAATGGAAGCATCGCGCATGCGCTGATATTCCTTATCGGTCAGGGTTTGGGCCGGTGCCACCGTAATCGAATCGCCGGTATGCACGCCCATCGGATCAAGATTTTCAATCGAGCATATAATCACGCAGTTATCGGCATGATCGCGCATGACTTCCATCTCGAACTCTTTCCAGCCAATAATGGACTCTTCGACCAGAATCTCGTCGGTTGGCGACGCATCAATGCCAGATGCGGCAATCTGCTCGAATTCTTCCGGATTATAGGCAATACCGCCGCCGGAACCGCCAAGTGTAAACGACGGTCGAATAATAATCGGATAACCGAGTTCAATCGCCAGATCACGGGCTTCCTGCATGGAGTGGGCAAAACCGCCGCGCGCCATTTCCAGACCGATATGATCCATGGCCCGCTTGAAACGCTCGCGGTCTTCAGCTTTATCAATCGCATCGGGTTGCGCGCCAATCAGGTGAACGTCGAACTTTTCCAGTATGCCGTGTTTGTTCAGACTCAATGCACAGTTCAGCGCTGTTTGCCCGCCCATGGTCGGAAGAATTGCATCAGGGCGTTCTTTTTCAATAATCTTCGC